>CAITLX010000855.1 GCA_903893335.1 uncultured delta proteobacterium
CGCACCGCCTCGATCGCAGGAGCGGGCCCCACGACGTGGCCGATGCGCACCCCCGCGAGCGCGTGGCTCTTGGATAACGAGCCCACCACCAGCGTGCGCTCGCGCATGCCGCGCAGCGCGGCGATCGACGCGTGCGGGCGCGCGAAGGCGTAGTCGGCGTACACCTCGTCGGCGAACACCCAGAGGTCGCGCTCGACGGCGAGCGCCGCCATCGCCGCGAGGTCGGCGGGGCGCATGACGCGGCCGTCGGGGTTGTTGGGCGACACGAAGTAGAGCGCGCGCGTGCGCGGCGTCACGCGCGCGCGAAGCAGCGCGCCGACGTCGAGGGACGGATCGGCGAGCAGGCGCTGGCTGACCGGCACCTCCACCGGAACGCCGCCCGCAGCCGTGAGCACCCCGAAGGCGAGCGGCCAGCAGGGCGTCGCGACGAGCACCTCGTCACCCGGGTCGAGCACCGCGCGCGCTGCGGCGACGAGCCCGTGCGTCGCGCCGCAGGCGATGGCCACATGCCGCGCGCCGTCGACGTCGGCGAGCGCGCCGCCGAGTGGGCGCACGCGCCCGGCGATGGCGTCGCGCAGCCGCGCGTCACCCGCGATGGCGCCGTAGGTGGCCAGCGCCGCCACGTCGTCGGCGGCCGCGCGCGCGACCGCCACGCGGGCGGCCTCGGGGGGCGCGATCGCGCTGTCGCCGATCTGCAAGGGAACGAGCGCGCCCCCCGAGGCGAGGTGCGCGTCGATGCGCGGCTGGAGCCGCGCGAACACGCTGGCGCGGATGGACGCGACGGACCGGGCGAGCGCGGGGGGCATCTGGTCCCAGTGTGTCGTGGCTGCCTCGCGCGCCGCAAGCTGGCGCGCGAGCGATGGGCCGTGTACCCAGGGTGTCGTGCGCGAGCGCCTAGCCGGAATTTCAGCCTGCCTCATCGTCAAGGACGAGCAGGCGCACCTGCCGCGCTGCCTCGCGTCGCTCCGACCGCATGTCTCCGAGATCCGTGTGCTCGACACCGGCTCGACCGACGACTCCGTCGCGATCGCCCGCGGGTTCGGCGCCGAGGTGAGCTCGTTCGCCTGGTGCGACGACTTCGCGGCGGCGCGCAACGCGTCCATCGCGGGGGCGCGTCACGAGTGGCTGCTCGTCGTGGACGCCGACGAGGAGCTGGCGCCGGGGGCCGAGGAGCCCCTGCGGCTCGCCGTCGCCGACGCCTCGCGCCTCGCCTGGCTGGTCGCGCGCGACGATCTGCGCGTCGATGGCAGCGCCGACCGGATCCTGTTGCCCCGCCTGCTGCGCAACGTCGAAGGCATCGCCTACGCGCGACCGGTCCACGAGGACCCGATGGACAGCCTCTTCGCGCTCGGCGTCCGTTCGCTCGACGACTCGGGGGTTCACCTCCGCCACTACGGCTACCTCCCCGAGGTGCTCGCGGTGCGCGACAAGGTCGCGCGCAACCTGAGGCTGCTGCGCGAGCACACGCGGGTCGCCCCCTCCGACGTCTACAGCGCGTACAAGCTCGGCGCGACGCTGCTCGGCGCCGACCGGCAGGGCGAGCGCCTCGCCGCGTTCGAGCAGGCGTTCGCCCTCGCCGAGGCGCGCACGGACGCGGAGCGCGCCGAGCTGCCGTTCCTCCCGCTGCTCGGCGACGGTCTGGCCGCGTCGCTGCTCTGGCACGGCCACCTCGAGAGCGCGATCGTCGTGGCCGATCGGGCGCTCGAGTGGGCGCCGGACGAGCCTCAATTGCTCTACCGCCGGGGTGACCTCGCGGCCCGCGTGGGCGACGTCCCGCGCGCGACGCGCCTGCTCTGGGCGTCCATCAGGTCCGAGCGGGGCTCGCTCCTGGTCGGTGACGACCGCGCGGCGCGCAGCGTGCTGCCCGCCGCCTCGCTCGCGCGCCTGGCGCTCGCGCGCGGCGACGTCGGGACTGCGGAGCGGGCGCTCGAGATCGGCCTCGGGGCCGACCGTCACGATCTCGATCTGCGCGCCATCGAGGTGCAGACGCACTTTACCGCCGGGCGCGTGCTCGCCGCCACCAACTGCCTCTCCGCGCTCGTCGCCGAGGCTCCCCGCGCCGCGAGCGTCCACCTGTTCGCGGGCGACCTCGCCTGGGCGAAGAAGGACGCGGAGGGGGCGCGCGCCCTGTGGAGCGCCGCGTGCGCGCCGGGCGACGCGGGTCAGCTCGCGCGGGCGCGCGTGGGGCTCGCCGCGCTCGCGCTGGGAGACGAAGCGGGCGCGCGCGACGCGCTGGCCGAGGGCGTGGCGCGCGATGTCGATACGGCCGCGCTGCGGATCCTGATCGCGGCTGCCACGAACGCTCCCTGCTCGATCGACCCGGCGTTCTCGGCCGACCGCCTGCTGGCCTGCATGGGCGCGCGCGTCACCGAGCTGCTCGCGCGGGGCGGGGAGCCCCCGGTGCTGGCCTTCGCCGCCGGGGCGCCGCGCTTCGCCGCGCTCGTGCCCGGCATCGAGCGGCTCGTCGTGCCCGGCTGACGGCTCACCTGGGCCGCATTGTTTCCCGAGCGCCCGCCAGCGTAGTCTGGTCCGGTGATCCGCCGTCTACTCTCGCTGTCTGTCGCGTCGATCGTCTCCCTGTCTGCGCTGGCGGCGGAGGCCTCGACCGGCACCTGCGACGTCAGCGCGGGCGACACGGGCGCGAGCGAGTTGGCCTGCCTCGCCGCGGTGACGGCGCTGGGCACGAACACCGTCGTCGACGACGTGTTCCGCGACGCCAACGGCAAGACGGCCGATCAGCTACCGCTCTACGGCAAGCTGTCGAACGCGTTTCCGGGCTGCTCGACCGCGAACAACACCTGCAACGGCGACCTGTCGAGCAATCCGGGCGTCCCGTGGGTCAATTGCCAGAACAACTCGCGCGACTTCGCGACGGTGGCCTCGTACGTCGATGCGCTCGACTGGCGCTACGCCAACCCCATCCGCATGCACGACGGACACGGCAGCGTCGGCGCGTGCCCCGACTGGGGCAGCCAGGTGGTCGATGGCGACACCGACGGCTACCACCCGTGGGAGGGAATGGTGTTCGACCTCGGCGGTCCGGCCAACAAGGTCGCGCTCTTCGCCATCAACGACCACGGTCCGCAGCCGTGCGAGTCGGTCGAGTACACGGCGTACCTGACCGATGACCCGTCGTCGCGCGACGTCATCGACGACCCGACGACGGTGGGGGCCGACCCGAGCAAGTGGAACCGCGCGAAGCTCTCGCAGATCTACCTCGAGGGCTGGCAGAAGGTGCGCGCCGCCGACGACCCCGGATTGAGCTACAGCATCGAGGCCGACTCGTTCACCACGGTCTGGTCGCTGCCGTGCGGCATCACCTTCCGCTACGTCGGCTTCTCGGCGGGCAACGACGGGCACGACCTGCCCGCCTGCCAGTTCGACTCGTACGACGCCGAGATCGACGCCGTCGCCGGGCTCACCGAGCAGGGGGCGGGCGTCTGCCCCGACGCCGATCAGGATCACTACGTCGATTGCGCCTGCTCGGGCGCGCCCGCGGTGTGCGACTGCAACGACGCCGACCCCACCGTGCACCCCGGCGCCGCCGAGCCCTGCGACGCGCCCGACCTCGACTGCGACGGCAACGTGGGGGCCTGCGCGGGCAACCTCGTCTGCTTCGCGTCCGCCTGCGTCGCGACCTGCTCGGGCACGGGCGAGTTCTCGTCGTGCCCTCCGGGCGCGACCTGCACCCTGACCGACGTCGCGCGGCTCTGCGTCCCGGACGATTGCACCACCGGCGCGTGCCCCGCGGGCAGCGTCTGCGACGCCGCGACCAAGCAGTGCAAGCCGGCGTGCGCGGCCGTCGTCTGCCCCGCCTCGCAGGTGTGCAGCGACGGCAGGTGCATCGACCCCTGCGCCAACCTCCCGTGCCCCAACCAGCAGGTGTGCGACCTCGGCGTGTGCAGGCCGCGCTGCGATTGCTTCCACGGCGACGTCGGGTGCGTCGCGCCGAGCGTGTGCGACCGGAGGCCGGAGGCCATCTGCGTCGCTCCGTCGTGCGTCGGCGTCGATTGCGGCGCGGGCAAGCATTGCGACGACACGGGCGCCTGCGCGGGCGACTGCGACGGTGTCGCGTGCCCGGCCGGGCAGAAATGCGTCGTCACGCTCGGCGGCTGCGTCGGGCTCTGCGCCGACGTCACGTGCTCGGACGAGCTCACGTGCGACCCGCAGACGGGCCAGTGCATCGACGACCGGTGCCAGGGCGTGCAGTGCTTCGCCCCCGCGGTCTGCGCCGCGGGGCAATGCGTGCTCCCCGAGGGGGGCGCGGGCGACGCGAGCGTCGATGGCTCGGGGGGCGCGGGCGGCAGCCACGTCTCCACCGCGTCGGGCTACGACACCGGCAGCGGGAGCGGCTGCGGTTGCCGCGTCGCACCGAGCGGCCCCGGGGCTGCCGGCGGTGCGCTGGGCGCGCTCGCGGCGATGGGTGCGCTCGCGCTGCGACGGCGTCGGCGGGGGTAGCGCAGGGGGCGCGGCGCGCACGACGCGGCCCCGATCGGGTATCGTCGGGCCATGAATCGCCCCGCCCAGGCACCCCTGCTGCTGGCCCTCCTCGCGCTCGGCGCCGGCTGCAGCGACGCGAGCGAGCCGAGCGCCGCTCCCGCCACCGTACCGGTCAAGGTCGTCGCTCCCGGCGGCGCGGTCTACCCCGCCGACGCGAGCGGTCGCGCCATGGTGCTCCGGGGCTGGGAGTTCTCGCGCGACGCCTGCCCCGACGACCCGTTCGCCGACGCCGAGCGCGAGCTGCCGGCGATGGCCGCATTGGGGTACGACGCCGTGCGGGTCCCCATCAACTGGGAGTGCATCGAGCCGACCGAGGGTCGCTACGACGAGGCCTACCTCGCCTCGTACGACCGGCTCTTCGCGAGCGCCGCTGCCGCGGGCGTCCTCTTGACCCCCGACCTCAATGCGCACTTCCCCGCCTGGATCCTCGAGAAGACCGGTCGTCAGAGGGTGAGCGACTCGCCGCTCTCGTCGCACGGCGACCCGCAGTTCATCGGCGCGTACGGGCTCGTGTACGACGACGCCGCCGTCCACGCGCACCTGCTCGAGGTCTGGCGCATGATGGCGCTGCGCTGGCGCGACGAGCCCGCGCTGTTCGGCTGGGACCTCTGGAACGAGCCCTGGTACGACCCCATCCCCACCGGCGCGTCGCTCGGCGACTTCGACGCGGCGATGGCCGCCGAGCAGACGAAGCTCACCCCCTGGTACCAGGACGTCACCGACGTGATCCGGGGCATCGACCGCCAGCACTGGATCTTGCTCGAGCCCTTCTGGGGCGGCGTCGCCAGCCTCGCGAAGCCGACGCGCCTGGGGGTCATTCACGATCCCGAGGGCAAGGTCGCGTATGCCCCCCACGTCTACGACCTCGCGATGGAGGCCGGTGGGGACTACGCGCCGGCGAGCCATTTCCTCGCCGACTACTGGCAAGCCGTGATCCGGTACCCTACCGAGCAATCGCTCCCCTTGCTCGTCTGGGAGTGGGGCCCGCGCGATCCGACGACGCCGAACGCCGCCGCGTACGTGCAGGGTGTGCTCGACGGCATCGACGCCCACGCCGCCGGCAGCATGGCGTTCGCCTGGTGCAAGGGGCTCGGCGGCTGGTGCGGCCTCGACGCGAACGGTCACCCCGGCGGCGCCAACGCGGTGCTCGTCGGCGCGACCGCGCCGCGCATCGCGGGCACCCCGCTGCG
>CAITLX010000856.1 GCA_903893335.1 uncultured delta proteobacterium
GAGCACGGCGTCGCGCGCCTCGGCGAGCGTCGGGCGAGCGCCCAGCGCGCGCGCGAGCTCGGGGTAGCGCACGTCGGGCGCGCCCCCCTCGACGAGGTCAAACGTCACGCGCGTCACGACGTACGCGTCGCGCCACGCCCCCTTGAACGCGCTCGACCGGTAGCCGAAGCCGCACGCGCTCGCGTCGAACCGCACCGCTTCGCCCGTGGCGCGCGCGAGGGCCTCGACCGCCACGAGTGTGCTCGCGACCTCTTGCCCGTAGGCGCCGACGTTCTGCACCGGGGTCGCGCCGACCGAGCCGGGCACGCCCGAGAGACACTCGAGCCCGGCGAGCCCGCGCTCCACCGCGAGCGCGACGAGCGCGTCGAGGGACTCGCCGGCGGCGACCTCGACCCGCACGCGCCCCTCGCGCGGCGGCGCGAAGCAGACGCCGCGCGTGGCCACGCGCACGACGAGCCCCGCGAGCCCGCGGTCGGCGACGACGACGTTGCTCCCGCCCGCGAGGAGCGTGACCGGCACCGAGGCCTCGCGCGCCCACGCGAGCGCCTCGCCGAGGCGCGCGTCCGTGCCGGCCTCGACGTACCGCGCCGCGGGGCCGCCTACGCCGAGCGTCGTGAGGCTCGCGAGGGGGACGTCGGACGCGAACATGGTCGGGGGAGGCGCTCGGCGCCGGGCGCCGCCCTGTCAGATGCCGGCGGGCGCGGGGACGGCGCTCTCGCGCTCGCGGATGCGCTTGCCGAGGTACTCGGCGACGCGCTGCGCCTCGCTCATGTCGACGCTGCCGGTCGGCCACACCCAGCCGACCGAGAGCGTGTAGCGCTGCGTGTCGATCATGCCGCGCATCTGCCCGAGCTTGTTGATGCCCACGGCGAAGTGCTTGCGGTCCTTGCCGAGCATGATGAACGCCGAGCCCTTGTTGGGCGGCGGGATGCCCTCGACCTTCCACCCGGCGTACGTGCCATCGCCGACCTGCAGCCCGACGAGGTCGGCCACCGTCTGGTCGAAGGCGTAGCGCGGGGCGTCGATGGAGTCGGGCTCGTGGTGCTCCTGCATGCGCTGCTTCGCCATGAACATGAGCTGCACGCAGCCGAGCACCGCGAACACGGCCACGACGCGGTTGACCATGCGGCGGGTTCGCGCCTTCTTCGCATCCACTTCCATGCGGGCGGCACCTTGCCACCGGCCTCGGCGGCCGACAAGCGCCCTCAGAGGGGCGTCGGCCCGAGGCCGAGCAGCCGCTCGGCGTTCGCGTGGTAGACGCGCTCGAGCACGTCGCGCGGCAGGCCGATGCCGTCGATCGTCCACGCACCCTGGATGGGCGTCGGGTGCGCGAAGCCCCGGTCGCGCGTCTCGAAGAAGCGCCAGGTCGAGGTGAAGAAGCGCTCGACCCCCTCGCGCCGGTGGCCGAAGCCCTCGCCGGCCCCGAGCACCAGGCTGCCGTCGGAGCCAAACTGAAGATCGGTGCCGAACAGCACGCGGTCGGGGTGCGCGAGGATCGCCGCGCGCGCCTCCTGCGCCCGGTGGCCGAGCTCGGGCACGCGCGCCGCGGTGTCGACCCACAGGTTGGGGTAGCGGTCGAGCCACCGCGCGACGCGCGCGGGCTCCTCGGGCGCGTTGCCGAAATGCACCGAGACGATGGTGGTGCGCGACGAGCGCGCGACGCGGCGCTCGAGCTCTCCGAGCAGCGCGTCCCAGGTCGGGTAGACGGAGCGGTCCGAGAAGCTCCAGGCGGGGTGCGCTCCGAGCTCCTCGTAGCGCTCGTTGTCGCGGGTCGGCGGGTCGAAGAACGCGCGCGGGTCGCCCGTGTGGATGGCGAGCGGGAGCCCGAGCCGCCCCATCGCGTCGAACAGCGCGTCGAGCAGCGGGTCGTCGACCGCGACGCGGCGGCCGTCGGGCGTGTGCACGCGCAGCCCGAGCGATTTGGGGATCTTCACGCCGCGCGCGCCCATCGCCTTGGCGCGCTCGAGCCGCAGGACCTCGCGCTCGGACCACCCCGGCGCGCCGATGCCGCGGAAGTCGACGTTGGCGAACACCGGGTCGCCCCCCGCCGCCGCGAGCGTCTCCTCGAGCCCGGCGCCCACCCAGCCCCCCGAGAGGTTGACCGCGCGGCCGATGCCGTGGGCCCGCAGGAACGTGCGCGCCGCGGGCGCGATCTCGGCGTCGATGTGGACGTGAAAATCGAGCTTGGCGATGGGCGTGGGCGTGGCCGCCGACGCCGAGGGGGCCGCGGCGCCCGTGGGAGCCTCGGTGGCACCACCGCGCACCAGCGCCCACGCGCCGAGCGCGATCGCCACGAACGCGGCGACCCCGAGCACCGGCCGGCGCGCACCCATCCCCGAAGTCTACCACCACGCCCGCGAGCGGCCGATCGGGCCGGACCGTCCGCCGCATTCTTGGCCGCGCGGGGCGCCGCGATGGACGATTGCGTCGTGACACGTCTGGCGGGCGCAGCGGAGATCGGGTTGGCCCTCGTGCTGGCGGGCTGCGGCTCGTCCGCGCCCCTCGGCGGCGAGGGAACCGCCGCAAGCCCCACCGCGCCCGCGCCCTCCGGGTCGGCTGCGGTCGCGGCCGCACCGCCGCCGCGCGTGCCCCTCTCGCGCACCGCCGAGCTGGCGGCGCTCACGATGCAGACGCCCGTCTACGCCCGACCCCAGCGCGACGCGACGAAGCTCGGCTACCTGCGGCTGGGCGCGCGCACGGCGCGCTCCGAGCAGCCCGTGCCCGGCTCGGGTTGCCGCGGCGCCTGGTACGCCGTCGCTCCGCGTGGCTTCGCCTGCGCGGGCAGGGACACCGCGACGCGCGACGGGCTCGACGAGGCGACGGTGGACCTGGCCCACCCGCTGCTGCGCGCCTTCGCGCGGACGCCCGAGCTGACGCGCCCGCTGCCCTACCCGTATGCGTTCGTGCGCGCCGCGAGCGCGCTCTACCTCCAGGTGCCCTCGAAGAAGGAGCAGGACCGCTTCGAGATGGGGCTCTCGAAGCACCTCGCCGCCTGGTCCGCGCACGGCAAGGAGTGGAACCACCTCGACAGCGGGGGCGCGAACGCCGTGCCGCTCGACGAGGAGGGGGTCGCGCTCACCGCGCCCGAGGCGCCGCCGCCCCCGCCGCCCGACGCGTCCGACCACGATCTCTACGGCGGCGGAGCGAGCGACGACGTGCCCTGGTACCTGCACTTCACGCGCGTCGCGGGCAACAAGGCGCGCTTCGACCGCGACGTGCCGAACGTGTCGCCCTACGTCGCGCCGGGCTACGCGGTGCTCGGCGGGCGCGCCGCGCGCCACGCGGGGCTCTCGCTCGCGGGCACGTTCGTCGCGGGCCCCGAGGCAGGCGGGCGCCGCTTCGCCGTCACGATCGACGGGCGCCTCGCGCCCGCCGACAAGCTCAAGCCCCACGTCGCGTCGGCGTTCCACGGCGTGCGCGTCGACGGCGACGCGGTGAAGCTGCCGATCGCCTTCGTGACCCGGCGAGGCGCGCGCGCCTACGCCGAGACGCCCGGGCGCTCGAAGTGGAAGAAGGGCGACGAGCTGACCTACCGCTCGGTCATCGCGCTCACCGGGCGCGACCGGATGTACCCGACCGTGCGCTACCTCGAGACGACCGACGGGCGCTGGCTCGACATCGCCGACGTCGCGTACGTCGAGAAGCCCGAGAAGCTCCCGAGCGAGTTCGACGCGACGGCCACCAAGTGGCTCGATGTGAGCATCTGGCACCAGACGATGGTCGCCTACGAGGGCGCGACGCCCGTCTACGCGACGCTCGTCTCGACCGGCATCGACGGCATGGACGACCCGCGCACGACGAAATCGACCGTGCGCGGCGCCTTCCGCATCGACTCGAAGCACGTGACCGCGACGATGGACGCCGACGACGCCGACAACCAGTTCGAGCTGCGCGACGTGCCGTGGGTGCAGTTCTTCGAGCAGGGCTACGCGCTCCACGCGGCCTACTGGCACGACGACTTCGGCAGGCCGCGCAGCCACGGCTGCGTCAACCTCTCGCCCATCGACGCGCACTGGCTCTTCTTCTGGACGGACCCCGATCTCCCCGTCGCGTGGCACGGCGTGCGCGCCGGCGTCGCGGGCCTCGCGCCCGGCACCTGGGTGCGCGTGCACGGCTGAGCGCGCTGAGCCCGCGCTTGCCGGGCCGCTGCCCCCGCGATACCCGGGGCGAATGTCGCTCCCCTCGCCGGTCGCCCTCGGCCGCCCGCTCTCGCTCGCCGATCTCGAGGCCGTCGCGCGAGGCTTCGCGCCGGTGGTGTTCGACGACGACGCGCGCGCCCGGGTGCGCGCCGCGCGCGGGGCCATCGACGCGATCGCCGCAGCCGGCGACGCGGCGCCGCGCGTGTACGGGGTCAACACCGGCTTCGGCGCGCTGAGCGAGACGCGCATCTCGGCGGGCGACGTGCGCGCCTTGCAGCACAACCTGCTGCGCAGCCACGCCTGCGGCGTCGGCCCCGACCTCGAGGTCGCCGAGGTGCGCGCGATGATGCTGCTGCGCGCGCAGGTGCTCGCGCTCGGACACTCGGGCGTGCGCGAGGCCGTCGTCGATCAGCTCGTCTCCCTGCTCAACGCGCGCGTGCACCCGCGCATCCCCGCGCAGGGCTCGGTCGGCGCGTCGGGCGACCTCGCGCCGCTCGCGCACCTCGCGCTCGTGCTCACCGGCGAGGGCGAGGCGCTCGGACCCGCGGGCCACGAGCCGGGCGACCAGGCCCTCGCGCGCGCGGGCATCGCGCCGCTCGCGCTCGAGGCCAAGGAGGGGCTCTCGCTCATCAACGGCACGCAGTACATGGCCGCGCTCGGCGCGCTCGCCTGCCTCGACGCGGAGCGCCTCGCGCGCCTCGCCGACGTCGCGGGAGCGATGAGCCTCGAGGCCTCGCAGGGCTCGGCGCGCCCCTTCGACGCGCGGCTGATGGCGGTGCGCCCCCACCCCGGGCAGGCCGCATCGGCGCAGAACCTCCGCGCGATGCTCGCCGACAGCCGCATCATGGAGAGCCACCTGCACTGCGGCAAGGTGCAGGACGCCTACTCGCTGCGCTGCATGCCGCAGGTGCACGGCGCGACGCGCGACGCGCTCGCGTGGGCCTCGGGCGTCGTCTCGCGCGAGCTCGACAGCGTGACGGACAACCCGCTGGTGTTCGTCGGCGACGACGGCGCGGCCGAGCTGATCTCGGGGGGCAACTTCCACGGCCAGCCGCTCGCGCTCGCGCTCGACCTGGCGGCGATGGCGGTGGCCGAGCTCGCCAACGTGAGCGAGCGCCGCGTCGAGCAGCTCGTCAACCCCGCGCTCTCGTCGGGGCTCACGCCGTTCCTCGCCGCGCACAGCGGACTCGAGAGCGGCTGCATGATCGCGCAGGTCGCCTCGGCGTCGCTCGTCAGCGA
>CAITLX010000857.1 GCA_903893335.1 uncultured delta proteobacterium
ACGCCCGCTACAAGGAGCGCCAGAAGGGAGCCGTGATGCGGCGTCTCAAGCTCGGCATGCGCGAGATGCGCGTCCCTCCCCCGCAGGCCCCTCCTCCCGCGTCGAAGCGCGGCCGCTGACGCCTCGGCTCACGCCGGAGCCCGCGAGCTACGCCGGCTGCGCCGCGACCATCGAAGCGAGCTACGCCGGCTGTGCGGTCACCATCGACGCGAGCAGCGCCAGCACGACGACGACGACCGCTGCGGCGACGCCCAGTACCACCGCACCACGACGGAAGCCCTCGACGTCGTAGGCGCCGATCGCCTGCTGGTGCTTGTCGAGCTCGTGGCTCGCGGCGCGCGCCGCCACGCGGGCCGCGTCGATGGCCGCGAGCAGCTCGGGGGGGATCGTCAGGGTGCGCAGCTGCACGGCGCGCTCGGCGATCTCGACGAGGGCGTCGCGACGCTCGCGCTGCGCGGCGGCGACCCCCTCGCGGCGCACCGAGAGCTCGCGCGCGAACGACCCCTCGACCGCCTTGCGCTTCTTCTCGAGCTGATCGACCGCGCGCCGGCGGGAGGCGACCGCGCGCTCGTGCTCGTCGAGCGGCTTGCGGGCCGCGAGCACCTCGGAGCGCGCCGCGTCGCGGTCGGCCAGGCGCGCGAGCCGCTCGGCCTCGAGCGCGACCACCTGCGGAGAGCTGGCCGGAGGGCCGCCCGCGGCTCCCGCGGCCGCCGCGGCGAGCGCAGCGCGCAGCTCGATGTCGGTGCGGCGCAGCCGGGCCTCGACGCGCTCGAGTTGCCCGGTCGCCGTCGTCAGGACGGCCTCGAGCTTCTCGGCGGTGGCCTGGTCCCCTTCGGCCGACGCGTCGGCGGCCGCGACCTCGGCGTCGATGGCCTGCACCCGACCGGCGAGCTCGGCGCTGGCGCCCGCGAGCGCCTGCCCGCGAACGGCCATGCGGTCCTCGAGAGCACGCAGCGAGACCATCCACCCGGCCGCGTCACGGTCGCGCTCGAGCACGTCGCGCAGCTGCTCGACGAGCTGAGCCTGCGCGTCGAGCACGGCGCCGTCGGCAGCCTGGCGCGCAGCCTGTGCCGCGGCGCACAGGGCGCGCAGCTCGCGGCGACGCAGCACGACGCGCACGACGTACGGCCCCGCCTGCCAGGGGGACGCGGGCGGCGGCCCGTAGTCGGCGAGCGCGCGCACCTCGTAGGGGTCGAGCGGGCCGGCCGAGGCCCCCGCGGTCGGGGCGCGCGGGCCACCCGAGGGCTGTGTGACCGGCACCACGGGCACGGCGAGCTGCGCGGCCTGCGCCTCGCGCGCCGCGGGCGCGGGGGGTGCGAACGAGACGAGGTCGAGCGAAGCGCCGAGCTCGTCGCCGTCGAAGTCCATCGCCGGCAGGAAATCGGGCATCGCGGCGCCGCGCGTCGCGCGGGGCGAAGCGGGCGCCGGCGGCGCGACGGGCGTCGGCTCCGCCGCACCCAGGGAGATGTCGTCCCCGGGCATCGCGAGATCCCAGCCGCCCGCCGAGGCCGTCCCGGCGGCGGCGGGCCCACTCCCGCTGAACAGCGTGGGCGCCGTGCCCACGACCGCGACGTCGTCGGCGCGCACCGCCGTGGCGCGCTGCGGCGGCAGTACGAGGTCGGGCAACCACCCTCCACCGCTCGGCGGCGGGGCCGACGCCGGCGCACGCGGCGCGGCATCGGCCTCCCCGGCGCCCGACAGGAGCGTGGGGGCGGGGGGCAGCGGGACGGGGCCATCTGCCGCGAGCGACGCTCCGCAGTGGGCACACCGCCCCGACAGCACGAAGATGGCATGCCGACAGGACGGGCAGTAATGCATCCGACGAAAGGCTATCACGAGGCGTCGCGAGCGCGTTGACGGAAAGGCTGCCCAGCGCGTACGCTCCGGCTCCTCATGCGCCTCTACCCGGCCAAGTTCGGAACCCTCTCCACCGAAATCGTGCGAACCCTGCGCGACGCCGGCGACATCGAGTGCGCGCACCCCAAGGAGGTCGAAGCCGACGTCCACGCGGTGCTCGACCAGTACGCCCGCGCCGATCGCGAGCTCGGCGACAAGACGAAGGATCTCCTGGAGTCACGTGGCCTTCCTTCGACCGACTTCTCGCGGATGAAGAAGCTGCTCGCCGAGCAGGCCGGCATCAAGATCGGCGACGAGATGCTCGACTACGTGCTCGACCAGATCGTCGAAATCCTCCTTCATTCCAACAACGTCGACGAGGTCTTCGCGGAAGACGTGGAGCTCCGTCGCAAGATGGCGCCCGTGCTCAAGCGTCACCTCGCCCTCGACGACGAGATCGAGCGCGAGGTGAGCGGCAAGCTCAAGCACGTCCAGGAGGGCACGCGCACCTGGGAGGTCGAGCACGCCCGCATCCAGGAAGAGATCCGGCGCCGAAAGGGCGTCTGACCGCTCCGCCGCGGCTCGCCGCAATGTTGTCGAGCGCCCTGTTCCGCGCGACATTCCCGCTCATGTCTGGAAGAGGACGATGATTCGTTACCTTGTGACGGGCGGGGCCGGCTTCATCGGCTCGAACCTCACCGCTGCCCTCGTCGCACGCGGCGAGCGCGTGCGCGTGCTCGACAACCTCGTGACGGGCCACTGGGAGCTTCTGCGCCGCGTCGTCTCCGACCGCTCGATGGTCGAGGAGGTCACCGGCGACATCCGCGACCCGGCCGTCGTCGCCGAAGCGATGAAGGGAGTCGAGGTCGTCTTCCACGAGGCGGCGCTCGGCTCGGTGCCGCGCAGCATCTCGTCGCCCGTCGAGAGCGACGCGGTCAACGTCCACGGCACGGTCACCGTCCTCGACGGCGCCCGCCGCGCCGGCGTCCGCCGCTTCGTCTTCGCCGCCTCGTCGTCGGCCTACGGCGACACCGCCGTGCTGCCCAAGCACGAGGACCTCATCCCCTCCCCGCTCTCGCCGTACGCGGTGACGAAGCTCGCGTGCGAGCACTACGTGCGCGTCTTCTCGCAGCTGTACGGCCTCGAGGCCGTCAGCCTGCGCTACTTCAACGTCTTCGGTCCCAACCAGCTGCCCGAGGGGCCGTACGCCGCCGCCATCCCGAGGTTCGTCCGCGCGGCGCTGTCGGGCGAGCCCATCGAGATCTACGGCGACGGCGAGCAGACGCGCGACTTCTGCTACGTGGCCAACGCGGTGCAGGCCAACCTCCTGGCCGCCTCGACCACGGCGCGCCTCGAGGGACAGGTCGTCAACATCGCCGGAGGCAGGCGCATCGCGCTCAACGACCTCGTGCGCGAGATCGGCCGCGTGCTCGGCCGCGAGGTCTCGGTCCGCCACGCCGAGCCGCGCGCCGGCGACGTGCGCCACTCGCTCGCCGACATCGGGCGCGCCAAGGCGCTGCTCGGCTACGAGCCCACCGTCGCCTGGGAGGCCGGCCTCCCGGCCACCATCGACTTCATGCGCCACTTCCTCGCACACGGGCTCGGCTGACATGCGCAGCATGACCGGCTTCGGTGTGGGGGGGGCCCCGCTCGGAGCAGGGCGTGTCACCGTGGAGATCCACGGAGTCAACGCGCGCTTCCTCGACGTGCGCGTGCGCATGCCGCGCGAGCTCGGCGACTCGACGCTCGCGGTCGAGCAGTCGGTGCGCGCCAAGCTCATCCGCGGGCGCTTCGAGGTGCTCGTGCGCACCGACGGCAACATCGTGGGGTCGCCCGAGCTCGACACCGCCCGCGCGCGCTCGGCGTGGCGCGCGCTGATCGCGCTGCGCGACGAGCTCGCCCCCGGCACCGAGGTGCCGCTGTCGATGCTCACCGCGGTCCCCGATCTGTTCGCGTCCCCGCTCGACAAGCGCCTCGACGCCGTCGGCGAGGCGCTCGAGGCCGCCACGACGAAGGCGGTGGCGGCGCTCGACGCGATGCGCCTGCACGAGGGGCGCGCGCTGGCCGACGACCTGTCGGCCCGCATCGCGGTGCTCTCGACGGTCGTGAAGAAGGTCGCCGACCGCGTGCCGCAGGCCGTCGAGCAGAACCACGCGCGCCTGCTCGACCGCATCGGCCGCCTGCTGGGCGGCGAGCCGCGCGGCGTCGACGCGGGGCGCCTCGAGCTCGAGGTCGCCCTCATCGCCGACCGCACCGACGTCGCCGAGGAGCTCACGCGCCTGCGCAGCCACCTCCTGCAATTCCAGGCCTACCTGGCCAGCGCCGAGCCTCAGGGCCGTCGGCTCGATTTCCTGTTGCAGGAGATGGGGCGCGAGGTGAATACCATCGGCAGCAAGTGCCAGGACGCCACCATCGCGCGCGAGGTGGTCGAGGCGAAGGCGGAGCTCGAGCGCATGCGGGAGCAGGTACAGAATGTCGAGTGACGACGCGGGCGGCTCCGACGGCTTCCTGCTGCTCATCCTCTCGTCCCCCTCGGGGGCCGGCAAGACGACGCTGAAGAACCGCCTGCTCGGACGCCACGCCGAGCTGCGCTTCTCCGTGTCGCACACCACGCGCAGCCCGCGCGCCACCGAGGTCGAGGGGCGCGAGTACCACTTCGTCGATCCCGACACGTTTCGCGCGATGGTTCGCGCGGGCGCGTTCGCCGAGTGGGCCGAGGTGCACGGCAACCTCTACGGCACGAGCCTGCGCGAGATCGCCGACGCGCGCGCCACGCACCGCGGCGTCGTGTTCGACATCGACCACCAGGGTGCGCGCCAGATCAAGGCGAAGTGCCCCGAGGCCGTCTCGGTCTTCGTGCTCCCGCCCTCGCTCGAGGAGCTCGAGCGCCGCCTGCGCTCGCGCGCGAGCGACGACGACGCGACCGTCGCGCGGCGCCTCGCCAACGCCCGCGGCGAGATCGCGCACTACGGCCAGTTCGACTACGTCATCGTCAACGACGACGTCTCGGCCGCGGAGGCGAAGCTCGACGCGGTCGTGCTCGCCGAGCGGTCCAAGCGCGTGCACAACGCCCAGCTCGCCGAGCGCATGCTCGACGCCGAAAGGTCCAAGACTCCATGAGCTACACCCTCGCCGTCATCGGCGGCAGCGGCCTGTACGACCTCGAGGGCCTGCGCGACGTCGAGGAGCTCGTGGTCGACACGCCGTACGGCGCGCCGAGCGACGCCATCGTCCGCGGCAAGCTCGGCGACGTGACGATGCTCTTTCTGCCGCGCCACGGGCGCGGCCACCGCATCCCGCCGTCGAGCATCAACTACCGCGCCAACGTCTGCGCCCTCAAGCAGGTCGGCGCGACGCACCTGCTCAGCGTGTCGGCCGTCGGCTCCATGCGCGAGGACATCGAGCCCGGCGACCTCGTCGTCGTCGATCAGTTCATCGACCTCACCCGGCGCCGCACCTCGACGTTCTTCGACGAAGACGTCGCGGCCCACGTCTCGTTCGCCGACCCGGTGTGCCCCGCGCTCGCGGCCGCTACGGCCGACGCCGCCACGCGCGCGGGCGCCCGCGTCCACCGCGGCGGCACCTACGTCTGCATCGAGGGGCCGCAGTTCTCGACCCGCGCCGAGAGCCACCTCTACCGAAGCTGGGGCGTCGCGGTCATCGGCATGACCAACATGCCGGAGGCCAAGCTCGCGCGCGAGGCCGAGCTGCCCTACGCGACCATCGCGCTCGCGACCGACTACGACTGCTGGCACGTCTCCGAGAAGGACGTGACCGTCGCCGACATCATCGCCGTGCTCTCCTCCGCAGTCACCCGCGCGAAGGCGACGCTCCGCGAGCTCGCGCCGACGCTGCCCGACCCGACCGTGAGCCCCGCGCACCGCGCGCTGGCGAACGCCGTCATGACCGAGCGCGAGCGCATCCCCGAGGCCAAGCGGCGCGAGCTCGGCTGGCTGCTCTGCTGAGGGACGCCCCCGCAACCTCCGCTTCCCCTTCGCGCGCGATCCGCGCTAACAGGGCGCCCCGTGACCCACGACAGCCCTTCGCCCGTGCTCATCGTCGGCTCGATGGCCTTCGACGACCTCGACCTGCCGACCGGCAGCGCTCGCGACGTCGTCGGCGGCTCGGCCACCTACTCCGCGTACGCGGCCTCCGTGTTCGCACCCGTGCGCCTCGTGGCGGTCGTGGGCGACGACTTCCCGGCCGCCGAGCTCGACCGGCTCGCCGCGCGAGGCGTCGACACCTCGGGCGTCGAGCGCGCGGCGGGCAAGACGTTCCGCTGGGCCGGGCGCTACGACGCCAACCTCGCGAGCCGCGCCACGCTCGACACCCAGCTCAACGTCTTCGCCTCGTTTCACCCGAAGATCCCGGCCGCGCACCGCGCCACGCCGCTCGTGCTGCTCGGCAACATCCACCCCGCGCTCCAGCTCGAGGTGCTCGATCAGCTCACCTCGCCGAAGCTCGTCGTCGCCGACACGATGAACCTCTGGATCGACACCGAGCCCAAGCTGCTCGCGCAGCTGCTCGAGCGCGTCGATCTCCTCGTCATCAACGAGGAGGAGGCGCGGCAGCTCGCCGGCATCCACAACATCTCGCGCGCCGCGCGCGAGATCATGACGCGCGGGCCGCGGCGCCTCGTCATCAAGCGCGGCGAGTACGGCGCGCTGCTGTTCGACGGCGGCCACCCGCTGTTCGCCCCCGCCTTCCCGCTCGAGGACGTCATCGACCCGACCGGCGCCGGCGACTCGTTCGCCGGAGCGATGATCGGCTGGCTCGCCGCGCTCGGCTCGACCGACGCCGACGCGCTTCGCCAGGCCGTGATGGTCGGCTCGGCCGCCGCGTCGTACTGCGTCGAGGCCGTGGGCAACGCGCGGCTGTGCACGCTCGAGGCGCGCGAGGTGCGCGAGCGTCTGGATGCCTTCCGGCACCTGTTGTATGTCCCCACCCCTCAGGGGTGAGCGCGAGCCCGGTGGCCGCGCGGCCCGTCCGTACCCGCGAAGGACACCGCCCATGCCCACCACCTCGACCCGCGCGCTCGTCGCAGCGCTCGCTCTCCCGTTCGCCGTGTTGTCGTGCAGCAGCAGCGAGAGCGCCGCTCCCGCGGGCACCGGAGGCTCGGCCGGCGTCGCGAACGACGGCGGCGTGCACCCGGGCAACGGCCCCTACGGCTGCCCGGGCGCGACGTGCGACCTCTCGCAGTCGATCTGCCTCGCGTCGGCCGACAACGCGGGCAAATCCAGGGTCGATCTGCGCATCGGCCAGCTCGCGGTCACGGCGCCCAAGGCGCTCACGCAGCCCTTCGTCCGCGACACCGTCATCGGCGCCAACCTCTCGCTCAACGTCGAGAGCTGCGCGCTCTACGGCAAGGGGCAGTTCTCCTGGCTGCTGAGCTTCGACCTCGCGAACAACACCCTCACCACGGGCGGCGCGCCCATCATCGCCGACGAGGCCGCGCTCAAGGCCGGCACCTGCTTCCTCGACACGCGCGACGCGAAGACGGGCCTCGACATCAAGCCGGCCACGGTCTCCGCGACGGTGGCCGCCGACGGCTCGTTCGGCACCACCGGCGCCGTCGACAAGGTCGCCATCCCCATCTTCCTCGACCAGACCGGGCAGAACGTCGTCTACCTCCCGCTGCACCAGGTCGTCTTCGACGGCCTGCCCTCGACGGGCCTGCTCGGCGACGACGGCCAGCCGCGCCGCGACGGCAACTGCCTCGGGTGGTACCGGTCCGACTCCCTCGCCGAGTCGGAGAACTGCCTGCCGGCCGACTCCAACAACGGCACCGTGTGGCAGAACGGCGCGCACCTCGTGGGCTACATCACGGTCGCCGAGGCCGACACCGTCTGGGTGAAGGACTCCGCCGAGAGCCTCTGCGTGCTGCTCTCCCCCGACAGCAGCTGCAAGGACGACGGCGCGACCGACCCGAGCCGCAAGGGCTACTGCGTGCAGACGCCGAAGTGCACGACGGGCGACTGGGACGCCGCGTCGAACACCGCCGGCGGGGCGAAGGACGCCTACAAGCTCGAGGCGAACTTCGCCGCGAGCGGCATCGCCATCAAGGGCGTCGCCACCCAGCTCGACTGCAGCGACGCGAAGCCTTGGTGAGAGCTGCGCGTCGGACTTTCGTTCGACACGACGCGCAGCGCGTTGCCGCGTCGCGTCATCACGATTCTTGACCTGCGCCGCTTGAACCGAAGCTGCGCCAGCCTGTAGTCTCGACCCATTCCTTGACTCGTCGGCCTGCCGCGCCGACCCGCACTGCGCCCTGGAGGGCTCCCCCGATGCACCGTTGGCTCAAGCATCTCGTCATCGCGACGTTCGTCGTCCTGCTCGCCGGCTGTGGCGGCGGGGGCTGCTCGAGCGGCTGTGCAGGCTGCGGCATGGCACCGCTCCCGAACGGCTACCCGGTCGACCAGCGCATCGACAATGCGGCAGGCGTCCGGCTCACCGACTCGGGCCTCGCGTTCCTCCAGGCGAACATCGGCACGCTCGCCGGTCAGCTCGTCGGCGGCGGCGCGAACGCGGGCGTCATCACGTTCGACGTCCCGAAGACCAGCGGCAGCACGACGGGCATCACCTACGCCGTGTGCCCCAACGGCGCGAAGCCCACGGCCAACCCGCCCGAGTGCGTCGTCGAGGCCGACCTCGGCAAGTCGCCGCTCACCATCTCGAGCAAGGGACCGAGCAACCTCGTCGTCGGCGGCAAGATCAACCTCCGCCTGCGCAAGCTCCCCTTCACGGCGACGGCGATCTTCATCCCGCTCTCGAGCGACATCGCGATCTCCGGCAACGGCAGCTGCCCGGGTGACGCGAGCGCCGCGGGCTGGGCGCAGATCCCGGTCAACATCGACATCTCGATCGAGACCGACACCAACGCGGCGCACACCTCGCGCTACGGCCTCTCGCACGTCGTCGTGAAGAACGTCACCATCGACAACACCGCGCTCCAGAACTCGGTCCAGTTCTGCAGCGGCGGCCTGAGCAGCACGCTGCTCAACCTGCTGAAGGGCGTCGTCTTCGGTCAGGTCGCCGGCAGCCTCACCGGCACGCTGACGAGCACCATCTCCGACCAGCTCTGCACCAAGGCGGACGCGACGGCGACGCCGCCGTGCCCCGCCGGCTCGACCGACCAGGGCGGCACCTGCAAGTTCGCCGACGGCACCTGCGTCGCGACCGAGCTCGGCCTCGAGGGGCGCATGGACCTCTCGGGCGCGCTCGCCAGCGTCTCGCCCGGCGCGGGCGGCGCCATCGACATCCAGCTCGCGGTCGGCGGCGCCGGCACCCGGGCCGACGGCTCGGGCCAGCCCTGGGGCAACCTCAACCCGATCAACGGCGGCGCCACGCTCAGCATGGTCGGCGGCGCGCAGGCCGACCCGCTGTCGAAGTGCGTCCCCATCGC
>CAITLX010000858.1 GCA_903893335.1 uncultured delta proteobacterium
CCCGCCGCCGCTCGCGCGCACCGCCGAGGGGTGCGTCGCGCCGCTCGCGCGCGTGCGGGTCGCGGGGGGCACGCTGCACGCCGGAGCGGGGGACTGGGAGGCCGACGCGCCGCTGCCGGCGCACGAGGCAGTGGTCGCCGCGTTCGACCTCGACGCCTTCGAGGCGACCGCGTCGGCGTACCGCGCGTGCGTCGCGGCCGGCGCGTGCGCCCGCGTGCCCGACGTCGAGCCTGGCCTGCCCGTCTCCGGCCTCACGCGCGACGAGGCGCGCGCCTACTGCGCGTTTCAGGGCGGGCGGCTGCCGACCGCCGACGAGTGGACGTGGGCGAACGCGGGCCCCAAGGCGCGCCGCTACGCCTGGGGCGACACCGGCGCGGTGTGCCGGCGCGCCGCGTTCGGGCTCGTCGCGGGGGCGTGCGGCTTCGGCGCACGCGGGCCCGAGCTCGCCGGCACGCACCCCGACGGCGCGAGCCCCGAGGGGGCCAACGACCTCGCGGGCAACGTCGCCGAGTGGGTCGCGGGGGAGCCCGCCGCGCTGCGCGGAGGGTCGTACGCGAGCGGGCTCGCGACCGAGCTTCGCTCCTGGCACGTGCGCGTCGCGGCGCCGGGCGCGCGCCCCGCCGACGCGGGGGTGCGGTGCGCCTACGACGTCGCGGGTGCGGTGCTACCTTCCGCGCCACCATGACGGCGGCGGCCCTCCTCTGCATCGGCACCGAGCTCACGCGCGGCGAGATCGTCAACACCAACGCGAGCTGGCTCGCGGCGCGGCTGACCGAGCAGGGCTTCGACGTCGACGACGTCAGCACGGTCGACGACGACCCGTCGCGCATCGTCGCCGCGCTCGCGCGGCTCGGCGCATCGCACGGCGTCGTCGTCGCCACCGGAGGGCTCGGGCCCACGACCGACGATCTCACCGCTGCGTCCGTCGCGCAGGCGCTCTCGGTGCCGCTCGTGCGCGACGAGGGGGCCCTCGACGCCATCCGCGCGCGCTTCGCGCGCATCGGGCGCCCCATGTCGTCGAGCAACGAGAAGCAGGCCGACTTCCCCGCCGGCGCCGAGGTGCTGCCCAACCCCGTCGGCACCGCGCCTGGCTTCGCGGTGAGCCTCGGCGGCGCGCGCGCGTACTTCCTGCCCGGCGTGCCGCGCGAGATGACGCGCATGTTCGACGAGCAGGTCACGCCGCGCATCGCGCCCCTCGCGCAGCCGACGACCGCGCAGGTGCGGCTGCGCACCTTCGGCCTGCCCGAGTCGCGCGTCGGCGAGATGCTCGCGGGGCTCGAGGCCGAGGCGCCCGGCCTCACCATCGGCTACCGCGCGTCGTTCCCCGAGATCGAGGTCAAGGCGCACGCGCGCGCGGCCACGCTGGGCGAGGCGCAGGCGCTCGCCGCGCGGGCGGCAGCGGCCATCCGCGGGCGCCTCGGCGACGCCGTCTTCGCCGAGGGGGACGAGCCCTTCCCCGTCGCCGTCGCGCGCGCGGTGCGCGAGCGGGGCTTTCGCGTCGCGCTCGCCGAGTCGTGCACCGGAGGCCTCGCGCTGCACCTGCTCACGCGCTCGCCGGCCAGCGACTACCTCGCGGGGGGCGCGGTGACCTACGCCAACGCGCAGAAGACGTCGCTGCTCGGCGTGCCGCCGGCGCTGCTCGAGCGGCACGGCGCGGTCAGCCGCGAGGTGGCCGCGGCGATGGCCGAGGGGGTGCGGCGCGCCTGCGACGTCGACGTGGGCGTCGCCATCACGGGCATCGCCGGGCCGACCGGCGCCACCGCCGACAAGCCGGTGGGGCTCGTGCACTGGGCCGTGGCGCACGCAGGCGGCACCGTCGCGCGCGAGCGGGTGTTCTCCGGCGAGCGCGATCAGGTGCAGACCATCGCCGCCTACGCGGCGCTCGCCCTGCTGCGCGACGTCTGCCTCGGGCGCGCCTGACCGCTGCGCGGCGACCCGCGTCGCTTCAGAGCGCGAGCGACGCGCCGCTCGGCAGGCGCACC
>CAITLX010000859.1 GCA_903893335.1 uncultured delta proteobacterium
GAGCGGCGGCGTCGAGCACGGCTGCGTCGGCGGTCGGCGCGAGCTCCCCTCCCCCCTCGGCGGTCACGAGCTCGGCGGGGAGGTAGAGCCGGCTGCGGCTCCAGTCCTCGGCCACGTCGCGGCAGATGTTGGTCAGCTGCATCGCGATGCCGAGGTGCGCCGCGCGGCGCAGCGCGGCGGCGTCGCGCACGCCGAGCACGTGGCACATCATCAGCCCCACCGTGCCGGCGACGCGGAAGCAGTAGAGCAAGAGGTCGTCGAGCGAGCGGTAGCGCACGCCCGTCGCGTCCATCTCCATGCCCATGAGCAGCTCGTCGGCGTAGTCGCGCGGCACGCCGCGCCCGAGCACGACCTCCTGGAACGCGGCGAGCACGAGGTCCTGCTGCGGCTCGCCTGCGTACACGCTGGCGAGCTCGACGCGCAGCCGCGCGAGGGCAGCCGGCGCCGCGGCGGGCTCGACCAGATCGATCGCGTCGTCGGCGCGGCGGCACCACGCGTACAGCACGGCGGCCTCGGTGCGCGCACGGCGCGGCAGCAGCCGCGACGCGAGGGCGAAGCTCTTGGACTGCGTCGCGAGCGTCGCGAAGCAGAGCTCGATGGCCTGGCGCTCCATCAGGCGGCGCTCCTCGCGCCGAGCAGGTCGGCCACGACGAGCCCGGCGGTCGCCTTCGCCGAGTTGACGACGCCCGGCACGCCCGCGCCCGGGTGCGTGCCGGCGCCCACGATGTAGAGGCCGGGGATCTTCGGGTCGCGGTTGTGGGGGCGAAACCAGGCGCTCTGCGTGAGCGTCGGCGCCAGCGAGAAGGCCGAGCCGTGGAACGCGCCGAGCTGTTGCTGGAAATCGAGCGGGGTCATCCAGCGGCGCGTGACGACGTGCTTGCGGAGATCGGGCATGAGCCGCTCGAGCGAGCCGAGGATGCGCTCGGCGTAGCCTGGCGCGACGGCGTCCCAGTCGAGCTGCGCCTTGCCGAGGTGCGGCACGGGGCTGAGCACGTAGAACGAGCCGCAGCCGGGCGGCGCGAGCGACGGATCGGTGACCGTGGGCGCGTGGAGGTAGAGCGAGAAGTCGTCGGGCAGGCGCGGGCCGTCGAAGATGTCGCGCAGCAGCGCCTCGTAACGCTGACCGAAGACGACGGTGTGGTGGGCCACGTCGTAGGGGCGGTCGGTGCCGAAGTAGAGGACGAACAGCGACATCGACCAGTCTCGCCGGGCCAGCCGCGCGCCGGTCGCGCGCGCCGCGGGCTCGCCCGCGTAGAGCCGCGCGTAGGTGTGGTGCACGTCCGCGTTCGACACGACGGCGTCGAACGCCTCGGGGTCGCGCCCCGCGGTGTGCACGAGGTGGCGCGCCGCGGGGCCCGAGCGATCGACCTCGATCTGCGCGACCGGCGTCGAGAGGCGCAGCTCGCCGCCGAGCTCCTCGAAGAGGCGCACCATCGCCCGCACGAGCGCGCCGGTGCCGCCGCGCGGGAAGAAGACGCCCCACTTGCGCTCGAGGTAGTGGATGAGCGTGTAGATCGCGCTCGTGTCGAAGGGGTTTCCGCCGACGAGCAGGGCGTGGAAGCTGAGCGCCTCGCGCACGTGGGGGTTCTTCACGTGGGCGGCGACCGCGCCGTACACCGACCGGTCGGCGCGCAGCCGCGCGAGGTCGGGCGCGACGCGCAGCATGTCCGAGAAGCGGAGGAAGGGCGTCGCCGCGAGGCCGTCGTAGCCCGTGTCGAACACGCGCTTGGAGTAAGCGACGAAGCGCTCGTAGCCCGCGACGTCGCCCGGGTCGCGGCGACGGATCTCCTCGATCATCGAGGCGCCGTCGCCGTCGTAGTTCATCGTGTCGCCGTCGGGCCAGACGAGCCGGTAGAACGGCTTGACCGGGAGCATCTCGACGTAGTCGGCCATGCGCCTGCCGGCGACCTCGAAGAGCTCCTCGAGGCAGAGCGGCGCAGTGATGACCGTCGGCCCCGCGTCGAACGTGAAGCCGTCCTGCTCGTAGACGTAGGCGCGCC
>CAITLX010000860.1 GCA_903893335.1 uncultured delta proteobacterium
CTGCGCGCGAGCTGCTCGCCCGCCGACGCGGGGCCCGACGCGCGCGACGCGGCGGCGGCCGACGTCGCCGCGGGCGCGTCGTGCGGCGACGCGGGCGGCTCGCTCCCCGCTGCTGTTTGCTCGCCGGAGCTCGAGCTGCCCGACTGCCCCGACAGCCTGGTGCGCGCGTGTCCGGCCTCGGCCTGCACGACCGGCTGCGAGAGCTTCTTCGCGTGCGGCGCGTCGGGCTGGGAGCCCGACCCGGTCGCCACCTGCGCGCCCGACGGGACGCTGGTGCTTCGGGACGGAGGGTGAGCGGCGCCGGGTTGCGCTAGGCTCGCGGGCTCCCATGCGATTTGCGTTCGACGACACGCAGCTCGAGCTGAAGCGGGGGGCGCGCGCGTTCCTCGCGGCGGCCTCGTCGCCCGCGCGCGTGCGCGCCGCGAGCACCACCGACGAGGGCTTCGAGGCCGACGTGTGGCGGCGCATCGCGACCGAGCTCGCGTGGCCCGCGCTGCTCGTGCCCGAGGCCTACGGGGGCGCGGGCTGCGGCTTCGTCGAGCTCGCCGCGGTGCTCGAGGAGACGGGCCGCGCGCTGCTCTGCGCGCCGCTGTTCGCGACCGCGTGCCTCGCGACGCCCCTGCTCGCCGCCGCCGCGAGCGAGGAGCAGAAGGGCGAGGTGCTCGGCGCCGTGGCGGCGGGCGAGGCGACCGCGACGCTCGCGTGGGCCGATGACGCCAGCGCGCCGCTCGTGGCCGAGCGCGCCGACGGGGGCCTCGTGCTGCGCGGCGGCAAGCGCTTCGTGCTCGATGGGCACACCGCGACCTGGCTGCTGGTCGAGGCGCGCGACGCCGAGGCCGGCGGCAGCTCGCTCTTTCTCGTGCGGGGCGACGCGCGCGGGCTCGCGCGCTCGCGCGTCGCGACGCTCGACGCGACGCGGCCGCAGGCGAGCCTCGCGTTCGACGGGGTGCGCGTCGCGGCGTCCGCTCGCGTCGGAGCGCCGGGCGAGGGGGCTTCGCGGGTCGCGTGGGCCGTGCAGCGCGCGGCCGTCGGCCTGGCCGCCGAGCAGGTCGGGGGCGCCGAGCGCTGCCTGGAGATGGCGCTCGACTACGCGAAGACGCGCGTGCAGTTCGGCCGCGTCATCGGCTCGTTTCAGGCCATCAAGCACAAGCTCGCCGACATGTTCGTCGACGTCGAGACGTCGCGCTCGGCCGCGTACCACGCCGCGTGGGCCGCCAGCGTCGACGACCCGGACCTGCCGCTGTCGGCCGCGCAGGCCAAGGCGTGGTGCTCGGAGGCCTTCTTCCGCGTCGCGTCGGAGAACCTCCAGATCCACGGCGGCATCGGCTTCACCTGGGAGCACGACGCGCACCTCTGGTTCAAGCGCGCGCGCTCGAGCGAGGCGCTGCTCGGCGACCCGGCGAGCCACCGCGACGCGTTCGCCGCGGCGCTCGGGCTCTGAGCGCGGCTTCAGCCTGCGGCGCGGTCGCCCGGCGTCTCGCCTGCGCGGCGCACGAGGCGCGAGGCCGGCACGAGATCGGAGCGAGGGTCCGGCAGCGGCGCCGCCGGGGCGCTCGGGGCCGCCGCGGGGGCCGTGCGCACCTCGGGCACGCGCGCGGCGCCGCGCGCGTGGCGGTAGAGGTGGGTCAGGTAGTGGCGCGCGTAGGCCAGGTGCTCGGGGTTCTGCTGCGCGAAGCCCACCGCGACGTCGGCCGCGGTGGAGAGCGCCGAGAGCAGCGGCAGCGGGATGGGCGAGAGCCACTCGGGGCGCACGTGCTTGCGCAGGCGCTGCGGCACCGCGGGCAGGAACCGGAACGCGATCTCGTGGTTGGCGAGCTGACGCAGCAGCAGCGGATCCTTCACGACGCCGGTGTGGTGGAAGGCGTGCACGTCGCCGTGGTCCATGCGCCGCACCTCCTCCTCGCTCAGCAGGCCGCGCGCGAGCGCGTCGGCGGTCATCTCGACGCCGGGGTAGTACGTCATCCAGTAGGTGCTGATGCGCGCGGGGGTGTGCTCCGCGTAGAACTCGAGCGCGGCGCGCTGCGCCTCGTTGCCCTCGCCCGGGCTGCCGAAGATGTGATCGCCCTTCACGCCGATGCCCGCGCGCATGAAGGCGTCGATGGCCCACGCGACGTCGCCCTGCTTCTCGTAGCGCTTCATCGACGCGTGCTTGTAGTGCTCGTCGACCGACTGGATGCCGATCTGCACCCAGGTGCAGCCGGCCTCCTTCATCCAGCGCACGATGTCCTCGTCGACGTACTTGGGGTGCGTCAGGCACATCCACGGCACGCCGATCTCGCGGCGGTAGCGCTCGAGGAACGCCTGGATCCAGCGCTTGTCGACGGTGAACACGTCGTCCTCGAAGTCGACGAAGCGGATGCCGTAGCGACGCTTGGCGTGGCGGAGCTCGGCGATGACGTGGTCGACGCTGCGCTGGCGGACGTAGCGCCCGGGCTTCGCGCCCGAGCGCGACGGCAGCTTCGCCCAGAAGTTGTTGAAGCAGAACGTGCACCGGTAGGGGCAGCCGCGCCCGGTGATCGTCATGTAGAGGCCGGCGACGTCGATCTCGTCGGCGTAGAGGTCCTTGTCGAAGAAGGGCAGCGCATCGAGGTCCTGCTCGAAGCCCGTCTGCTCGCCGCGCACCACGCGCCCGTCGTGCTTGTGCCAGAGGTTGGGGATCGCGGCGTCGAGCGTGCCGGCCTCGAGCGCCGCGAGGTAGGCGGGGAACGCGCGGTCCCCCTCGCCGACGCAGATGGCGTCGACGGCGCTCTCGGCGATGACGAGCTCGGGGACGGCCGAGGGGTGCACCCCGCCGAGGATGACGCGGGCGCCGGTGCGCGCCTTGATCTCGCGCGCCATCTCCAGGCTCCACTGGTAGGCGTTGGTCAGCACGCTCATCGCGACGACGTCGGGCCGGAGCGCGACCGCGCGGGCGACCGTGGCCTCGCGCCGGTCGAACCTGCGCGCGAGCCAGGGGACGCTCAGGTGGTAGCGGTCGTCGAACAGCGACGGATCGAACGCGAGCTCGGCCTGGTGGCCGTCGCGCTTGGCGAGCGCCGAGAGCGCTTCGAGCGGCATCTGCTCGGCGCCGATCCCGACGAAGACCACGCGCATCGTCTCAATTTCCTACACCCCGCCCGCGCGCTGGGCAACCGGGCGAACGCCCGCGCCGCGCGCGCTTCAGCGCTCGATCGCCGTGACGCCGGACAGCGGGTGAGCGCCCGCGCGGCCGAGCGCGTCGGCGATCGCCTGCGCGCCCGCGACGAGCTCCTCGCTCGGGATGGGGTCGTCGGGGAGCCGGTAGTAGACGGCGTAGCGCCCCGAGCTGGCCGGGGCGTGGACGCCCGGCGACGCGAGCCGGACCTCGAACCGCGCGGTGCCGCGCTGGGCGCGCACGTGGATGCGCACCGCGCCCGCGCGCGGCTCGAAGAGGGCGCTGACGACGAGCGGCCCGAGCGTGTCGCCCACCGCGAGCCCTCCGAGCCCCGCGCGCGTCTCGTCCGAGGCGGGCGTCTCGTCGAACGCGTCGGACTGCGGCGGCGCGGCGGGGGGCTCGTCCTCGGCGGTCGGCGCCAGGTGGGCCTGGCTGCGGTCGAGCTCGATCAGCTCGAAGACGGGGGCGCCGTCGTCCGCGTCGAAGTGCGCGGCGACCCGCGCCTCGATGCCGAGCTTGCGGCACGCGGCGTGGAACGCGCGGCGCACGACGTCGACGTCGGCGTCACCCCCCTCGAAGAGGTTGTAGCTCGCCGTGAGCACGACCGGCCCGCTCCACCGGCGAAGCGCGGCGCGCCACGCGCGCTCGGCGGCCTGCTCGTAGGGCTCGGAGGTGGCCGCCGAGGGGAGAAACAGCGTGTAGAGGTGCACCGGGCGGAGCGCGCCGCCGGAGAGGAACTCGTAGAAGCCGACCTCGTTGTAGGTGGCGGTGAGCGGCTCGTACACGCCGCGCGCGAGCAGGCTCGCGACCAGCTCGCGCTGCGGGCGCATCGCGAACATGGGGTTGTGCCCCCCCTTGTAGACGGACGCGATGCGCAGCGCCGACAGCGCGTGCGCCGCGACGATGAGGGCGACCGCCGCGCGCCCCGAGGCTCGCCGCAGGGTGCTGCCCGAGGCGCGGGCGAGCGCGACGACCATGCGGGCGGCGGCGATCGCGTAGAACGGCGCGAGCATGAACGAGGACTGAAACTCGGCCTCGTGGTCGTAGAGCGCCGCCGAGCAGACCGTCACGCTCGCGAGCACCGAGAGCCAGAGAAGCTCGGCGCCGCGGTCGTCGGGGCGCCGCCACGCTCGGTGCAGCGACCAGAGCGTGACCGCGACCGGCAGCGTCGCACCCCAGAGGTGCCCGGCCGCGCGCGGGGCGCCCTCGAAGACGGGGCCGAGGATGGTCGGCGCGTCGCCGAGGAAGACGAACACCGTGGCGAGGATGGCGGGCAGCCGACCGACCGCGCCGAGCGGCGACGCGAGCAGCGACACCTTGGACGAGACGACGTTGGGCACGCCCCCGAGCGCGTACAGCAGCGCGATCGGCCAGAGCATCGCGCCGCAGGCGAGCGCGGCGAGGGTCCACTCGCGGCGCGTTCGGCGCGGCAGGCTCGGGCTCTGCCACACCCAGAGCGCGACGCCGGCGAGCGCGAACAGCATCGTGATCTTGAGCGCGAGCGCGATGCCCGCCAGCAGCGCGGCGAGCATGACGCGCGCGTGCCGCTTCTCGTGCAGCAGCAGCGTCGCGGCGACCACGGCGACCACCGGGGCGCTCTCGATGTGGTAGGCGATGCGGTGCAGGAACACGTACGCGCCCATCGTCGCGAGCAGCAGCGCGGTGACGACGGGCGCCGCGGGGCTGCGCGGGTCGAGCCGCCGCGCGAGCGCCGCCGCGAGCAGGATGCCGAGCGCGCCGACGAGCATCGACGAGCGACGCAGCCCCTCGATGCCGCCGCCGAGCAGCGGCGCGACCGCGGCGGCGACGTACGACATGTAGCCCGCTTGCCACGACTCGGTGAGCACGGGGTACGAGCGCGGCGGCGCGACGTAGGCCAGCGTCGGCCAGGCGTCGGTCGCGACCAGGCCGCTCTCCTCGTGGCCGCCGGGGTCGCTCCAGGGCCTGCGGAGCGTGACGCGGCCCCCCTCGAGGTTGGCCGCGACGCGCGGGTGCGCGAACAGGTGCGGCAGGGCCTCCTCCGAGGGGATGCCGGCGACGCCGATGCGCCACCCCGCGACGACGACGAACAGCAGGGCGATCGCGAAGACGAGCCGCCGCGGTCGCGTCATCCGCGATCCGTTAGCACGCGGCGAACGGCGCGCGCGACGCGGTCGGCCTCGGCGTCGCTCATCGCGTCGTAGAGCGGAAGCTGCACGAGGCGCTCGTGGGCGCGCCACGCGTTGGGGAACCGCGCGGCCTCGCTCTCGGGGGGGCAGAAGTCGGTGATCTCGTGGTGGATGCCGACGTCGACGCCGAGCGCGAGCAGGCGCCTGCGCAGCGCGCGGGGCGCGAGGCGGGTGGCGCCGACGGCGAAGTAGCCGTTGCCGCGGCAGCGCGCGGGCTCGCGCTGGGGCTCGAAGAGGCCGTCGAGCGCGCCCGTGAGGCGCGCGGCCAGCGCGCGGCGCCGGTCGACGCGCGCGTCGAGCGCGTCGAGCTGCCGGCTCGCGTACGCGGCCTGCCAGCCCTCGAACGCGAACGAGGTGAGCACGCCCGCCGACTTCATCGTGTCGTAGGTCGCGAGCATGGCCCGGCGCACGGGCTCGAGCTCCATCGCAGCGAGCGCGGCGCCGTAGGCGGGGGTGCGGAAGGCGACGTTCTCGACGGCGTTGCGCGCGAACTTCAGCGGCAGGTAGCTCGCCGGGGGCGAGCCCTTGGGCAGGCGCGCGCGCACGCGAGCGGCGACGTCGGCGTCGTCGGTGACGACCACGCCCCCGCCGAACGAGTGCATGACCTTGATGGTCTCGAGGCTGAAGAAGGCGGCGCGGCAGCGGCGACCGACCGGCGCGCCGTCGATGCGCGTGCCCGCGGCGTGCGCGGCGTCCTCGACGAGCACCGCGCCGGCGCGAGCGGCCAGGTCGCCGAGCGCCTCGTCCCACGGAGCGGCCATGCCGAAGATGTCGGTGGGCACGATGGCGCGCGTGCGCGGCGTGATCGCGCGCTCGACCGCCGCGGCGTCGAGCAGCAGCGTGCGCGCGTCGACGTCGGCGAACACCGGCACGAGGCCCGCCGAGCGGATCGTCGTGGCGATGTCGGCGAGGGTGTAGGCGGGCAGCAGGACCTCGTCGCCGGGCGTGAGCCCGAGCGCGAGCAGCGTGGCGACGAACGCCGTGCGCCCCGAGCACGACGCGACCGCGTGCCGCGAGCCGACGTACGCGGCGAACGCGCGCTCGAACGCGCCGACGGCGCCCGCGGGGTCGCCCCGCGCCGCGAGGTACGACGCGACGAACGACGCGGCGTCGACGGGGGTGCGCCTGCGCGGGATCATGCGGCGAGCACGGGGGAGGGCGCGGCGCTCACGCGTAGAACATGGCGCGGTCGAAGAGGTCGATGGCGCGCCCCGCGTCGTTGCGGCGCAGCAGGTGGCTCACCTCGCCGTAGGTCGTGTCGAAGCACGACGGCAGCCGCGGGCAGGCCTCGGCGAGGCGAAACACGTCGGGCTCGAGCGCCATGAGCTCGTCGAGGGAGTGGTCGTGGAGCGTGCGCAGGGTGACCTTCTCGGGGCAGCCGCCGGCCTGACCGGACGGAGCGACGAACACCGTGGCGTCGCCGGCGACGCAGGGCAAGGTGCGCGACGCGCGCACCACCGGGCCGAGCTCGGAGAGCAGCATGCGGGCGTTGGTGATGATGTCGAACCTGCCGGCCGCCTGGTGGGCCGCGCGCAGCGCCGCCGAGAGGCGAGGCCAGTCGCCGGGGCCGAGGGCCATCTCGCCGCGCGGGTCGCCCGGGCCGGTGTTCTGGTCGAGGTTGTCGTGGAAGGGCTGAAACTTCACGTACCGGACGCCCTCGCGCGCCGCGAGCGCGCACATCGCCGCCATCTCGCCGACGTTGTGGCGCGTGACGGTCATGCCGAGCGAGACGCGCGTCGCGGGGCTGAGCCGCCGCACGCGGCGCACCGCCTCGAGCACGCTCGCGAACGACACCCCCTTGCGGATGAGATCGTTGGTGGCCGGGTCGGGAGAGTCGAGCGACAGCGAGAGGTACGACAGCCCCGCCGCGCCGAGCGCCGCGGCGGCGCGCTCGTCGATGAGCCCGCCGTGCGAGTTGAGGTTGGTCCGCATGCCGAGGTCGCGGCAGAGCGCGAGCATGTCGAAGAGCCCCGCGTGCAGCAGAGGCTCGCCGCCGACGAAGCCGACGAAGAGCGTGCCGTGCAGCGCCATCTGCCGGATCGCCCCCTCGGCGACCTGGGCGGACAGGGTGAGCGCCGGGGGCGCCGCGCCCGGGATGGAGACGTTGCAGGTGCGGCAGCGCGCGTTGCACGCCCCGGTGATCTTCAGGATGAGGAAGGGCACGGGGCGCGGCACGGCGGCGCCGAGCGCC
>CAITLX010000861.1 GCA_903893335.1 uncultured delta proteobacterium
CGACGAAGACGGGTGTCAACCGGATTACGCTACGGGCTGTCGCGCCTCGTGTTCGCGCTAACCTAGCCTGGGCAGGTTGCCGCGCGTACCGCGCGCCCGTCAGAGCTTCCGCCGCCGAATCTCCACCTCGGCGCCGTCGCCCACGCGGTGCACGGTGAACCTCCGCGACGGCAGTTCGAGCACGCCGAAGGTGCCCGTCGCCGGAGGGTTCTCCGCGCCGGGAGCCGGGTCGCGCAGCACCGCGGCCGGGTTCACGACGCTGCCCCACGCGGGCAGCACGAGTTCGAACGGCTCGTGCGTGTGCCCCACCACGACGACGTCGGCCCCGGCCTTCGCGAACATGGGCCTAACCTCGTCGGCGGTGATGCCCTCCGCGTCGATGCCGTGCATGTCGCTGCCTGGCCTCGCGTGCGTCATCAGCACGCGCACGCCCCCGATCGTCCCCGTCCACCGCTCGGGCAGCTCGCGCAGCCATCGCTTCGAGTCGCTCGACAGGTCGGCCGCCCAGGAGCTGCCACCGGCCTCGCCCTGGCCGGTCACGGCCCAGCGGTCGTGGTTTCCGCGCACCGTCGGGATGTCCAGCTCCCGCAGCCGCGCGATGACCTCGTCGGGGAAGAGCCCGAAGTCGACCACGTCGCCCGCGCACAGGAATCGCGTGCAGCCGAGCTTGCGCGCCGACGCGAGCGCCAGGTCGAGCGCGTGCAGGTCGCCGTGGACGTCCGAGAAGATCGCGAGTCGGGTGGGCATGCAGGAGGTAGACGGTGCGGGTGGCCGGGAGCGGACACGCCGGGACCGCCAGCCCGACTGCCACGTGGGACGCTAGCGCACCACGTCGAGCGCTGCGGAAAGCTGCACGCGCAGCGCGGGCAGATCGCGCTCGACGGTCGACCAGACCTCGCCGAGATCGATTCCGAAATAGTCGTGGACCAGCACGTTGCGCATTCCAACGATCGCGGCCCACGGGACATCCGGACACGAATCCCGCGTCCGAGAGCTGATGGATCGACACGCTTCGCCGAGAATCTCGAGGTGGTGGACCATCCACACCTGCACGAGCGGATCCGCCTCAAAAGTGCCGCGGCCCCGTTCGGCCTGCGCGAGACAGCGATCGATCGCCTCGAGCGCATCGGTGAGCCGCTCGCGGTCCGTCCTCAAAGCGGCCTCGCGTCTGCCTCGAGCTTCCGCCTCACCTCGGGGCGAACCCCGCGCTCGCTCGCGACGTCGACCTTGCGACCGAGCAGGCGCTCCAGTTCGAGCACCAGCTTCGCGTGCGCGAGCAGGCCGACGTGCGGGTCGAACGCGACGAGCAGATCGACGTCGCTGTCGACGCGGTCGGTGCCACGCGCGACAGACCCGACCAGGCGCACGTTGCGCGCTCCGTGGGTGGCCGCGATCGCGCGAATTTCAGCGGCGCGATGGAGGACTGCGTCGAGCGTGCTCACGCGCGAAGGCTAGCACGGCACCAACGCATCGGTCCCGCCGACCCGCCCGCAAGCTCGTCCTCAACCAAGCCCCCGAGCGAACGGCCGGAGGGAAGCTCGCCCCCCCCCCGACCGACCCACGCCAGGACATTCTACGTCCCTGCCGAGGTAGCGCCGTCCCCCGCGCTGCGTACCTTCAAGTCGAGCAAGCGAACTCGACGAGCGCCTCGTCGCCGCGCCTTGCACGGGAGCCACGCCATGCCCCAGACCGACCTCACGCACGTCATCCTCGTCCTCGACCGCTCCGGCTCGATGGGCAGCGTCCGCGACGACGCCATCGGAGGCTTCAACACCTTCGTCGCGCAGCAGGCAGCCGCGCCGGGCGAGGCGACGCTCACGCTCGTGCAGTTCGACCACGAGTACGAGGTCGTGCTCCGGGCGCTCGACATGCGCGAGGTGCGTCCGCTCGACAAGAAGACGTACGTGCCGCGCGGCCAGACCGCGCTCTACGACGCCGTCGGCCGCGCCGTCGCCGAGACGACCGAGTACGTGCGCAAGCTGCCGACCGCGCGCAGACCCGCCAAGGTCATCGTCGCCATCTTGACCGACGGCGCCGAGAACGCTTCGCGCGAGTACGGCTACGCCGACGTGCAGAAGCTGATCACGCAGAAGCGCCGCGTGGGCTGGGAGTTCCTCTTCCTCGGCGCCAACATGGACGTCGTGGAGGCCGCCGCGCGCATCGGCATCCCCTCCGCGTGCTCCTACGCCTTTGATTCGACCGGCGAGGGCACGCGGGACGTGTTCGTGAGGCTCGCGGATGCGGTCACGGCCTACCGCTCCACACCGAGGGACGAGGACTGACGGAGCTTTCGGGCGGGGCGGCGGGCCGCTCGCATGGCAGACGACACCCGGCAGATCTCCATTCACATGCCCGCGCAGCACGCGGCGCTGGCGGGGCTGCGCGAGGCGTTCGATCGCATCTTGCTCGACGCTCATCCGCTGGGGGGGGACGCGATCGAGATCGTCCGGATCGGCCCCGACAGCGCCCACTTCACCATCTCAGCGACCGAGCGCATCGCCCTCCTTCGCCTGGGGTACGCCGCCGCCGGCGCCGAGCCTCGCTGGGTGCACCTGCACGCGAGCCTCCTCGAGCCTTACGACCTCGTGCACGTCCGGGTCGAGCGTGGGCACCTCGAGTTGGTCACGAGCGGCCCCGCGGGCTGGCCGGTTCGCGTCGTCGCGAAGGTGTTCGGCGCGGGCGCCACCGCCGCCGACTGGCCGCCGGAGCTGCTCGTCGCGCACGTCGCCGCCGCGGCCGACGTCAAAGCGCTGCTGCGCGCGGCGCCCACCAAGCGGCTCGTCGATCTTCACCTCGACCCGCGCGACGACCGGGTAGACCTCGCCAAGGTGGCGCGCTTCCGGCGCGTCGAGCGGCTCACCCTCGCCGGCTGCACCTCCGTGAGCGAACTCTCGCCGCTGACGCGGCTCTCACGCCTCGACGAGCTCGACCTCACCGACTGCACGCAGCTGTCCGACCTCCAGCCGCTCTCCGCGCTGAAGGAGCTCTCCATGCTCAGCGTCGAGGGCTGCACCTCGCTGCGGGACATCGCGCCGCTCGCAGCGGTCGAGCGCCTGTTCACGCTCGACGTGTCGCGTTGCACGGCGCTCGAGCGCGTCGCGCCTCTCCTCGGGGCGACCCGCCTCTTCATGGTGTCCGCCGCGGGTTGCACGGCGCTCACCGACCTGCCGTCGCTCGGCGACCACCCATCTCTCGACTTCGTCTGGGGCGATGACCCACAGGTGCCGCTGTTCCGCTCGGAACGCGACGATTGACGCCGGGAGCGGCGCTCGCGACGCGCCCGCTGCGCACCGAGAGCGTCAGGCTCAACCGGCGCCGGGCGTCCATAGGTCACCATGGCCTTCGAGAACCGCACCCCGACGCTGCTCGCGCCCCGCGTCCGCCTCTGGCTGCTGCGCTTGCTGGTCCGAGGCGGCGCCCACGAGGCGCTGCGCGGCAAGGCCCAGTACGACGTCAACGTGCTCGCAGCCATTGGCTATCCGAGGGCCCGCACCGCGCCTGCGCTGCGCCGCCTCGAGGCCGACCTCGCCTCCGCCGAGCGACGCCGCCGCCGTGCGACTCGCTGATCGAGCGCAACGTCGCCGCGCTCGCGGACAAACTCGGCTTCTCCGAGGTCGAGCGCGACGTCCTCATCTTCGCGATCACGAGCCGGATGTGCTCCGACATCAACGACTGCGTCTTCCCCATGCGGCGACGCGAGTCGGTGTCGGCGGCCTGGATCACGGCGACCGCCCTCGGCTACCCGCTCGCCGAGGTGGCGCGCGCGCTCTCCCCCGACGGCCCGCTCGCGTCCACGCGCCTCGCCGTCCCCGCGAACGGCC
>CAITLX010000862.1 GCA_903893335.1 uncultured delta proteobacterium
CCGATCTCGGCGCGGCCGAGGGGTGGCACCTCGTGGCGCGAGCCTCGGGGCGCAGCGGCATCGACCCGACGCTCGCGCGCCTGCTCGCGTCCGACCCCGCCGAGGAGCCCGCCGCCGGCTGGCTCGCGCGGCCGGGCTGGACGACGGGGGGCGGGGTGCGCTCGGGCGACGGCCCGGGTGTGCGAGGTCGCGTCGAGGTCGACGCAGACGCGAGCGCGGGCGCCTGGCTCGCATGGGTAGGCGCCCTCGGCTGGATGGACGCGTGCCGCTGCTTCGCCATCGACGCGCACGCCGGCCACCGCCTCGGGCGCGAGGGCGTCGACGCGTGGCTCGCGGTCGATCTCGCGCCGTGACCGAAAGGTCAGGCGGTCGATCTAGCGCCGTGACCGAAAGGTCAGGGGTTGGAGCGGCCGCGGCTGCGCCCGCGCGGGAACACGAGCGCCGCTTGCTCGCGCACCCGTGACGCGAGCGTCGAGAAAGCGGGGGTGCCGCGCAGCGACGAAAGGGCAGGGCACTTGTCGAACCAGAGCGCGTCGACCGACCCCGGCGTGGCGCCTCGAAGCGCGCTGAGCGCCTCGTCGACCGCGCCGACCCCGGCGCGCTGCTCGGCGACGAGCGCGAGCACGGTGGAGCGCTGCAAGCTGCACGCGCCGCGCTGCGCGACGTGCGCGGTGAGCTGACCGAGGACCTCCTCGGGGTGCGGCTCGACGAACAACCGCAGCAGCGCGGCCTCGATGGCGCTCGATGCGACGGCGTGGGTGGCCGCCTCGCGCAGCCCGACGAGCGCGCGCTCGTCCTGGCGGAAGAGCGCGAAGCGCGCTTGCAGCGTGAGCGTGACGGCGTGGTGCGGCGCGATCGCCTCGGCCTGTCGCAGGCGCTGGTCGGCTCCGACCGTGTCGCCCGCGAGCTCGAGCGCGCGCGCTCCGTGCCACAGCGCGCCGAGCTGACGCTGGTCGAGCCGCAGGGCGATGTCGAGATCGCGCACGCCCTGCACGACGTCGCCCGTCTCGCAGCGCAGCCTGCCGAGCAGCTCGTGCACCTCGGCGAGCGCGGGGTTGCAGCGCGTGGCCTCCTCGAAGCGACGAGCGGCGAGCGGCGCGTCGCCCGTGAGCCACGCGTGCACGCCGAGCGCGAGGTGGGCCTCGCCGAGCGGTGGCTCGAGCAGCAGCGCGCGTCGCGCGCGGTCCTCGGCGCGCGCGCCGACCGTCACGCCCTTCGACGGGTCGAGCGAGTGCAGGCGCAGCTCGGCGAGCGCGAGCGACGCGAGCAGCAGCGGGTCGTCCGCGCCGCCGGCCGCGAGCGCGCTCCCGAGCAGCTCGGCTGCCGTCTCGGCGCCGCCCAGCGTGCAGGTGGCGTACGCCTGGCGAGCGCGCGCGAAGACGTCGACCTGCCCCGGGTCGTGCGGCCCGCGCGTGCGCAGCCCCCCGAGGTCGATGGCGAGGGCCGCGGCGATCGACTCGGCCACCTCGGGCACGAGGTCGAACACCTGCGGCGTCGCGCGGTCGAAGCGCCCCGTCCACAGGACGAAGCCGCGCTCGACCTCGACGACCCGCGCGTGCAGCCGCAGGTGGCCTCCGCGGGGCGCGAGGCTGGCCTCGACGACGACGTCGACGCCGAGCGCGCGACCGAGCGTGCCGATGTCCTCGCCCGCGTGGTCGCGCAGGCGCAGCGCCGAGCGAGACGCGACGCGCAGCCCCGGCGTCGTGGCCAGCCGGTCGATGAGCGCATCGGTGACCGTCTCGGAGAGGTAGGCGTCCTCGGGGCGCCCGAGGTTCTGCACGGGGAGCACGGCGATGGCCAGCGCGTGCGGGGCGCCCGTCGTCGTGATGGGGGAGCGCTCGGCCTGCGGGACGGGGGGCGGCATCGCGGACATCGGCTCGCCGGCGCTGCCGGAGGCGATGTCGTCGATCTCGGCGAGCACCGCGTCGGCGGACGACGGGCGCTCGGAGGGCTCGCGGTGCAGCAGCGCGGAGAGCAGCCGCGCGAGCCCTTCGGTGACGCGCGGGTTGCGCTCGCGCGCGTCGGGCGCGGGCACCGCCAGGCGCGCGAGCTGAACGCTCGGCTCCCCCTCGCGGCCCCACGGCAGCGAGCCGGTGGCCATCTCGAAGAGCACGAGGCCGAGCGCGTAGAGGTCGGTGCGCTCGTCGAGCTCGCGCCCCTCGATCTGCTCGGGCGCCATGTAGAGCGGCGTGCCCGCGGCACGCACGGGGATGCCGAGCGGCTCGACCTCGCTGCGCGCGACCGCGACGCCGAAGTCGGTGAGGACGATGCGCCCCTCTTTCGTGAAGAGGATGTTCTCGGGCTTGAGGTCGCGGTGCAGCACGCCCGCGGCGTGCGCCGCGGCGAGCCCCGCGGTCATCTGCCGACCGAGGTCGAGCGTGCGCGCGATGGAGAAGGGCTTGCCCGGGGCGAGCAGCGTCGCGAGGGGCTCCCCCTCGAGGCACTCCATCGTGAAGAAGTGCTCGCCCGAGACCTCGCCGACGTCGAACACGCGCGCGACGTTGCGGTGCGTGACCCGGCGCGCGAGCTTCACCTCGCGGCGGAAGCGGGCGACGGCGTCGGCCGTCTGGCCGAGGTCGCGGCGCAGGATCTTGAGCGCGACCTCCTCGTCGAGGTTGGTGTCGAGCGCGCGGTAGACCGAGCCCATGCCGCCGACGCCCAGCAGGCCGAGGATGGTGTAGCGGCCCGCATAGCTCGTCGCCGGATGGGTCGCCTGCGGAGGGGAGGGCGGGGGCTCCGGCGGAGGGGGAGGCTGCGCCGACGGCGGCAACGGCGGAGGCGCGCGCCGACGGCGGCGCGGGTCGATGTCGCCCGGGAGCGTCGTCTCGAAGTCGCTCGACGGGCGGTCGGTCGGCAGCGGCGGCGGCGTGCTGCGCGAAGGGTCCGCCCCGACCCACCGCGCCCAGGGGCCGGCCGCCGGCGTCTGGTCGTCCCAGCGCGTGGGGCTCGGCCTGCCCTCCGTCACCTCGGTGTCGGGAGCGAGCGCGTCGTCGTCTCGGTCGTTGGGCTCGGTCATGCGGCGCTTGCGGAGCGCGCGGAGGGGGCTCCGCGAGGTCGAGAATGATGGGGCGAGACGCCCGCGGGCACAAGCGCCGAGCGAGCCGCGCGGCCGCGAAAGTCTTGGGCGCGCGTCATGCTCGGGCGTATCATCTGCGACAGCGTGAGCCGCCCTTCGGATGGACCGCGCCCGTCACGGAGCTTCCCGGCGGGCCCGCCCGGCAGCCCCGCCGGGCCTCGCCCCGCACGGGCGACCGCGCCGCCATCGGCGAGC
>CAITLX010000863.1 GCA_903893335.1 uncultured delta proteobacterium
CCGACGGGCAGCGGCGAGCAGGTGCACGAGGTGCACGCGCGCGTGTCGGTGGCGCCGGTGTACGCCTCGAGCGGCACGCCCCAGCCGGCCGGACACGACGCGCCGACGGCCCCCTGCACGCAAACCTGACCGGCGTAGCTCCCGCTCGCGCGCGGCGCGCAGACGTCGCCCGACGCGCACCCGCCGCCGCCCGCGAGCGCGCGGCCACACACGTCGTCCTGGCGCTGCCAGGTCTCGGTGTTGGGGAACCCGACCGACGAGGCGGGGCACGCGCCGCTGCTCACCTGCGACGCGCTGCCGAGCAGCTTGCACGACATGGCCAGCACGCCGTCTGCGATGGTCGGGTGGTGGCACGCGAGATCGGAGAGCTCGGCGGTCAGGTCGTGCTGGTCGCCCAGCGCGCCGCCGCACGAGTTGGAGCTCGTCCAGCAGCGCAGCGGAGGGGCGCCGCACGCGGCCCCTGCGAGGCTGCCGCAGGTGCAACCGGTGCACTGCGCCGTCTGCCCTGGGCCCTCGAAGTAGTGGGATGGCGCGCTGCCGTCGGCGCACGCCTCGCTCGCCGCGATGGGCCAGAGGTCGGTGCGCACGCGGTAGTAGCCCGTCCAGCCAGCGGGCGCCTCGGCGACGCACTCGAAGCCCGGCGCGCAGTCGGGGTCGGCGCAGTCGATGAGGAGATCGCCGTCATTGTCCACGCCGTCGAGGCAGTCCTCGACCAGCGGCCCCACGTCGGGGGTGGCGTCCTGCGCCACGTCGGCGGGAGCGTCGGTCGCGCCGTCGGCGACGTCGGTCGTCACGTCTGCGGTCACGTCGACCGGAGCGTCGCTCGCGCTGTCGGCGTCGCCAGCGGCGTCGGCATCGACCGACACGTCTGCCGCAGCATCATCGACCGAAACATCTGCTGCAGCGTCGTCACCCGACGCATCGGCCGCAGCGTCGTCGCTCGACACGTCCGCAGAGCCGTCGGCGTCAGCCGACACATCCGCCGCAGCGTCATCGGCCGACACGTCCGTCGCGGCGTCGTCTGCGACCTCCGCCGAGACATCGGCGGAGGCGTCGGACGCGGCGTCGTCGCCTGCCTCGGGGAAACCGGCTTGCCCGCCGGCCCCCGCCGCCCCGCTCCCCCCCGTTCCCCCGAGCCCGGCGTTTCCGCCGGGCCCCTGGGAGAACTCACCTGTGCCGCTCGCGTCGAGCGCGCACCCTGCCGCGGTCGCGACGAGCACGACCGCGAGGTGCGCGAGCGAGCGGCGCCAGATCACCGCTGCTCGATGGGAGTGTACGCAGCCTCGGTCGGCCCCGTGTAGATCTGCCGCGGGCGGCCGATCTTCGACGCGGGCGACTCCGTCATCTCCTTCCAGTGGGCGATCCAGCCGGGCAGGCGTCCGAGCGCGAACATGACGGTGAACATGTTCGTGGGGATGCCGAGCGCGCGGTAGATGAGCCCGCTGTAGAAGTCGACGTTCGGGTAGAGCTTGCGCTCGATGAAGTACGGGTCCGACAGCGCGGCCTCCTCGAGCTGGAGCGCGATGTCGAGCAGCGGATCGCGGGTGCCGGTGCGCGCGAGCACGCGATCGCAGGCGCCCTTGATGATCTTCGCGCGCGGATCGTAGTTCTTGTAGACGCGGTGGCCGAAGCCCATGAGGCGCTCGCCGCTCGTCTTGTCCTTCACGCGCGAGACGAACGACTTCACGTCGCCGCCGCCCGCCTTGATGGCCTGGAGCATCTCGACGACCTCCTGGTTGGCGCCGCCGTGCAGCGGGCCCCAGAGGGCGCAGATGCCCGCCGAGATGGAGGCGAACAGGTTGGCCTGCGCGCTGCCGACCAGGCGCACGGTCGACGTCGAGCAGTTCTGCTCGTGGTCGGCGTGCAGGATGAGCAGGAGGTTGAGCGTGCGCACGACCTCCTCGTCGATCGCGTAGGGCTCGGCGGGCACGGCGAACATCATCTGCAGGAAGTTCGCGCAGTACGAGAGCGAGTTCTGCGGGTAGACGAAGGGCTGGCCGATCGACTTCTTGTACGAGAACGCCGCGATGGTGCGCACCTTCGAGAGGACGCGCGCGATCGTGATGTCGAGGTGCTCGGTGTTCTTCGCGTCGAGCGCCTCGGGGTAGAAGCTCGAGAGCGACACGACCATCGACGACAGGATCGCCATGGGGTGCGCCGTCGTGCTGGGGAAGCCGTCGAAGAACCGCTTCATGTCCTCGTGGATGAGCGAGTGGCGCGTCAGCAGCGTCGAGAAGCGCGTGAGCTCGTCCTTGTTGGGCAGGTGCCCGTAGATGAGCAGGTACGACGTCTCGACGAAGGTGGACTTCTCGCCCAGCTCCTCGATCGGGATCCCGCGGTAGCGCAGGATGCCCTTGTCACCATCGATGTAGGTGATCGCGCTCGTGGTCGACGCGGTGTTCATGAACGCCGGGTCGATCGTCACGTAGCCGGTCTTCGCGCGGAGCTGCGCGATGTCGATGGCCTTTTCGTTTTCGGATCCGACGACGACCGGCATCTCCAGGGTCTTGCCGTCGACCGTCATTGTCGCGAGCTCAGCCGCCACGGTGGCCTCCTCGATCTGGCGCGCGAACTTGCGCGCACTTCTGGGTTGCGGGCGTGCGTATACCACACACATCGCGCCGCGAAGCACCACGCTGGCGAGACGCTAAAATGCTCCCGCGAGGCCGCCGCCGCCGGGGCCGACCCAGGGGGTGATGCGCGCGGTGCGCGGCTCGTCGAGGTCGTCGTGGCGCCCCTTGGAAGCGAGCATGATCGCGCCGACCACGACGCCGAGCGCGCCCACGACGAAGCCCGCCGTGCTGACGTCGGCGGCGAGCTTGCCCTGGTCGTACAGCGCGCGATCGGCCGCGGGGCAGACGTCGGTGGGGCAGTCCTTGTGCAGCGCGTCTCGCTTCTGCTGCGCTTGCAGGCCCGCCACGGCGCCGACGCCGAGGCCGACCAGGCCGATGCCGAGCACGACGTAGGCGCCCGTGTGGCTGTCGGAGCGCACGACGACCGCGGGGGCGTGCGACCCGGCGTCGTCGAACGCGATCTCGACGCGGTCGGCGCCGCCGGGCGCGAGCGTGACGTTGCGGTAGACGGCCTCGACCCCGCGCCCCGAGGCGGCGACGCGGTGCGCACCCGGGTTGGCGCGCTGCGGCTGACCGAGCAGCGCCGGGTCGAGCTGCTTGCCGTCGAGCGTGACGACGAGCCCGGGGACCTCGCGCGCCGTCACGACGAGCATCGCGACGCGCTTGCGAAGCTCGGGCAGGCGCTTCTGCGCCTGGGCGTGCACGTCGGCGACCTTCTGCGCCTGGGCGTCGCGGTCGGCGGCCTCGAGGTCGTCGATGGCCTCGACGACGAGGTCGAGGCGCTCCTCGACGAGCGCGAGGTGGAAGCGCGCCTGCACGCTCGGGCGGGCAGCGAGCGAGCGGCGGTAGGCGTCGCGCGCCACCGCCCAGAGCCCCGTCTTCTCGGCGAGCTGGCCGTCCTTCATGGCGGCCTCGGCCTCGCCCGCCGCAGCGGGAGCCGCAGGCGCCGCGGGGGCGGCGGCGAAGCTGGGCGCGCTGAGCGCGACCTGGGAACAGAGCAGCAGGGCGGCGACGGAGCGGACGTGGTGCACGGCGGTCGCGGACGTTACCACGAGGCTCAGACGTTCTCGCGGCTCGCGGGCACCAGCCGCCGCAGCCCCTCGGTCGCGAGCTGCAGGCTGCCCGACACGAGCGCGACGGCCAGCGCGCCGACGGCCAGCACATGGGGGGCGCGCACCATCGCGACGGTGCCCTGGTCGAGCAGCGCGCCGAGGCTGACGCCGTCGCGCGGCCCGAGGCCGACGAAGCCGAGCGCCGCGTCGCCGAGCACGACGCCGGCCGCCGAGGTGCCGAGCTGCACCGCGACCGGGCCGAGCAGGTTGGGCAGCACATGGCGCAGGAGGACGCGCGCGCGCGTGGCGCCGAGCGCGCGGGCCGCGTCGACGAATGCGGCCTCGGACAGCACGCGCGCCTGGCCGAGCGCGAGGCGCGCGAAGGGCGCCCACGCCGCGAGCGCGAGCACCGCGCCGACGTGCCAGCGCGACGGCACGCGCACCGCCGCGAGCACCGCGAGCGCGAGGAGGAAGCTCGGGAACGCCTGCACCAGATCGCACGCGTGGCGCGTGACGCGCTCGAAGCGCCCGCGCGCGAGGCCCGCCGCCGAGCCGAGCGTGGTGCCAAGCAAAAAGCCGAAGCCGGCGACGCACGCCGCGAGCAGCAGCGCGCGGGTGGTCGCGTGCGCGACGAGCGCGAGCAGATCGACCCCCGCCTCCCCCGCCCCGAACGGGAGATCGCTCGACGGCGGGTGCCACGCGAGGTCGGGCACGAGCCGCGAGGGAGAGCGCGACGAGCCCAAAGCGACGAGCGCGGCGGACGCCGTGAGCACGATCGCCGGCACGAGCGCGGGCCACGCGCGCGGGCGGCTCACGGCTCCCTGCCCCGCGGATCGACCGCCGTCGCGATGACGTCGGCCACGACCTGCACGCCGACGAACAGCAACCCGGCGGCCACGACGGCCCCCTCGAGCACCGGCAGGTCGCGCGCGGCGTACGCGTCGAGCATCGTGGTGCCGAGGCCGGGCCGCTCGAAGAGGCGCTCGAGCACCACCGCGCCGCCGAGCAGCGCGCCAAGCTGCGTCGCGACCACCGCCGAGAGCGGCGCGGCGACGACCGGCAGCGCGTGCACGAGCCACACGCGCGAGGGCGAGGCCCCCTTGGCCGCCGCGACCTCGAGGAAGGGGGCGCGCCCGAGATCGGCGAGCGCCGCGCGCCCGATGCGCGCGACCTGCGCGCCGAGCGGCAGCGCGAGCAGCGTGGCCGCGAAGGCGAGCCCCGAGGCCCCCGCGTCGGGGTCACCCGGCAGCGGCA
>CAITLX010000864.1 GCA_903893335.1 uncultured delta proteobacterium
CGCGGGGTGCTCGGGGCACTTGGGCCAGCGGTTGGGCAGCGGGTCGTCCAGCTCGCTACCCGGCGGGGGGCAGGAGCCGGGGCCGTTGGCGATCGCGTCGTGGCTGCGGTCCTCGGGCGTCCACGCGCGCGTCCCGCCCGGAGCGTTGGACAGGCCCGTCTGCGGCGGAGCCCCGCAGGCCGCGGCCGCCAGGCAGAGGACCAGGGTTGCGATGCGCATGGTCCACAACATGGGGCCGCGGGGCTCGGGGCGAAAGGGGGCGCGGGAGCGATCAGCTCGCCGCGGCCACCGGGGCGTCGTCGAGCGCGCAGCTCTCGGCGAGCAGCTCGGCCACGTCGAGCTGGCGGATCTGGTCCTCGAGCGACTGCGCCTTCAGGCCGTCGGTGAGCATCGTCATGCAGAACGGACAGCCGGTGGCGATCGTCTTGGCGCCGGTGTCCACGAGCTGGAGCGTGCGCCGCACGTTCATGCGGTCCTTGTTCTGCTCCTCCATGAACATCTGCGCGCCGCCGGCGCCGCAGCACAGCCCCTTGTTGCGGTTCATCTCGGCCTCGACGACCTGCACGCCGGGGATGCGCGCGAGGATGTCGCGCGGCGACTCGTACACCTCGTTGTAGCGGCCGAGGTAGCAGGAGTCGTGGTAGGCGACCTTGCCCTCGACGCGGCGCGTCGGGGTGAGGCGCTTCTCGGCGAGCAGCCCGAGCAGGTAGTCGGTGTGGTGCACGACGTCGTAGTGCCCGCCGAGGTCGGGGTACTCGTTGAGCAGGGTGTTGAAGCAGTGCGGGCAGGCCGTGAGGACCTTCTTCGCGCCGCCCTTCTCCTTGTAGCCGTTGATGGTCGCGATGTTCTGCTCGGCGAGCATCATGTAGAGAAACTCGTTGCCCGCGCGACGCGCCGCGTCGCCGGTGCACGTCTCCTCCTCGCCGAGGATCGCGAAGTCGACCTTCGCCGCTTGCAGCAGCTTGGCCGTCGCGCGCGCGACGCGCTTGGCGCGGTCGTCGTAGCTCGCCGCGCAGCCGATCCAGAAGAGGACCTCCGCGTCGGGGTGCTCGGCCATCGTGCGCACGCCGAGGCCATCCGACCACGCCGCGCGATCCATGCGCGAGAGGTTCCACGGGTTGCCGTTGGTCTCCATGCCCTGGAAGGGCTTCTGAAGCTCGGCCGGGAACTCCCCCTTGATGAGCACGAGGTTGCGGCGCATGTCCGTGATCTTGTCGACGTAGCTGATCATCACCGGGCACTGCTCCTCGCAGGCGCGGCAGGTCGTGCAGGCCCAGATGACGTCGGGGTGGATGACGCCGGGCACGAGATCGACCGGGTGCGACGCGATGGCGGGCTCGGGGCGCGGGTTGCCCTCGGCCGAGGGGGCGTCGGCGTGCGCGCCGGCCTCGAGCCCCTTGGGGCCGCCGGGGCGACCGAGGAACTCGGCCTCGCGCCCGTAGAGGTGGTTGCGCAGATCGAGCGTGAGGTGCTTGGGGCTGAGCAGCTTGCTCGTGCGGTGCGCGGGGCAGTTGTCCGAGCAGCGCCCGCACTCGGTGCAGGTGTAAAAGTCGAGGATCGCCTTCCAGGTGAAGTGCTCGATGCGCGCGACGCCGACCGGGTCGGTCAGCGGGTCGTCCTTCTCGGCGGCGGCGCCCACGATCTCGGCGAGCTGGTCGCTCGACGCAGCCATCGGCCGCATGCGCCCGGGCTTCGCGAGGTCGCTCGTGAAGACGTTGGGCAGCGCGGTGATGATGTGAAAGTGCTTCGAGTAGGGGAGGATGTTGAGGAAGACGAGCACGAGCGTGCCGTGGATCCAGAAGCCCGCCTGCGCGAGCGCGACGAGCGCGCCGGTGGGCAGGCCGGCGAAGAGCACGGCGAAGAGCGACCCGGCGGGCGACGGCCACGCGTGGAACGCGACCTCGGCCTCGGCGGGCGCGCGGAAGTGCGCGGTGATCGTGTCGACCACGGGCCCGTAGCCGCCGGCGATGGCGCCCTTCGCCTTGTGCACGTTCAGCACCTCGGCGGCGCCGTCGTAGGTCATGTCGGCGAGCATCATCGTCGCGATGATGCAGAGGATGACGAGCCCCTCGAGGTGCAGCGTCATGCGCCTCTGCGGCTTGACGACGCGGTAGTAGACGAACACCGACACGCCCGCGAGCACGCCGGTCGCGAACACGTCCTTCAGGAAATCGTAGGCCTGGCCGACGATGCCGTCGTCGCCGAGCACGAAGAGGTTGAAGTCGGCGTCGAAGCCGCGACCCCAGAGCAGCAGCGTGCGCAGCAAGAGCACGCCGAAGCCCATGAAGATCAGCATGTGCGCGGCCCCGGCGGCGGGGTAGTTGCGCATCTTCTTCTGCTGCAGCGCGTAGGTGAACACGCGCCCGAGGCGCGCGCCGACCGCGTCGTTGCGGACCGCGTCGAGGCCGACCTTCAGGAGTTGCCACCGGCGGTTCGCGCTGTAGGCGAACATGCCCAGGAGGCCCGCGAGGATGATGGCCATCAGGGTCGGGTTCATGCTCTCGGTCGCTTTCGTTGAGGCACTCGGGGGACCGCGGCGCGCACCGCAGCGCGGCGGCCGCCTTGTAGGGTTTTCCGCCCCGACGCGTCAACGTGCCGCGGTGCGGCATCGCGGGATCGCGCGATCGCGCCCGAGGGGGCCACGTCCTCCCGGGGAGGCGCGCGGAGCGCCGGGGCCGCTCAGAGCCCGTTCGGGGGCCGCGCGGAGCGGGGCCGATCGGGGCGCGGCGGCAGCGCGTGCTCCTGCGGATGCGCCTCGGTCGCGCGAGCCTGCGCGATGGCGTGGCGCACGCGCGCGATGAGCTCGCCGATGCCGATCGGCTTGGGCAGCACGTAGAGCGAGCCCGCGTAGCCCGCGTCGAGCGCCATCCAGCCGGTGGGGTCGGCGGTCACGACGAGCACCGGCGTGCGCTCGTTGGGGCCGCCCGGCACGCTCGCGCGGCGCAGGACCTCCCAGCCGCTGAGCGCCGGCATGTGCAGGTCGAGCGTCCAGGCGTCGTAGACGGTGCAGGCGAGAAGCGCGAGCGCGTCGTGGCCGTCGCGCGCGATGTCCACCTCTCCGATGGTCCGGAGCGCGCGCGCGAGGAGCGCGGCGATCGAGGGCTCGTCCTCGACGACGAGCATGCGTGGGGCGCGGGCGTACGGATCGTGGTCGACGCTGGCCATCGGGCTCTCCGACCCCCAGAACGGCACGCGCGCGGCGGGCTTGAGCCCGCGCGTGCGCCCGACGCCGCGCGTGACGGCGATTGGTCCGGCCAGGCCGGCGCGCTATCGTCCAAGCGTCATGGCCGCGAGGTACCCGCTCGACCCGCTGATGCGGCTTCGTGGCGAGCGCGTCGCCGAGGAGAAGGTCGCGCTCGGGTCGGCCCACGACGAGGCGCGCGCGGCGGCGGC
>CAITLX010000865.1 GCA_903893335.1 uncultured delta proteobacterium
CTCCGCCGCCCATGAAGCCGCTGCTGTCGCCTGCGCTGCCGGGCGAGGGGGAGTGGGTCGCGCTCGACCGCGAGTCGTTCCTCGCGACCAACCCCGGCGTGCCCTCGCCCTTCGTCTCGTCGTATGTGCGCACCGATCGCGAGCGAAAGTACGTGCGCGCGTACGTGATGCTCTGGGACCCGCGCCAGGTCGAGCTGCACATGATGGCGGGCACGATCGAGCCGGTCGGCGCGACCGGCGAGGCCGGGCCAGGGCTCATCCCGCGCACCCCCGAGATCATGCGCCGCGTGGTCGGCGCGCTCAACGGCGGGTTCCAGGCCATGCACGGCGAGTTCGGCATGATGGGCGACGGCGTCGTGTACCTCCCGCCCAAGCCCTTCGCCGCCACCGTCGCCGCGCTCCGCGACGGCTCGACCGCGTTCGGGTCGTGGCCGCGCGAGGCCGACATCCCGGACGACATGCTCTCGTTCCGGCAGAACCTCACCGCGCTGGTGCTCGACGAGCGCCCCAACCCGTATGGGCGCACCTGGTGGGGCGGCACGCCGCCGGGCTGGAAGGACAAGACGCACACGGTTCGCACCGGCATCTGCCTCACGCGCGAGCGCTTCGTTGGCTACTTCTACGGCAACGACATCGACGCCGACACGCTCGCCGAGGCGATGGTCCAGGCGCGCTGCTCGTTCGGCATCCACCTCGACATGAACTCGGGCCACAGCGGCCTCGAGCTGTACCGCGTCGCGCCCGCCGCCGAGCTTCCGCCGCTCGGACGGCCCCTTCAGGGCGACTGGGAGGCCGAGGGGGCCGTGCCCGGCCTCGACGGCTGGAAGTTCCGCGCGCGGCGGCTCGTGCGCGGCATGGGGCTCATGAACTTCCCGCGCTACATCCACCGCGAGGCGCGCGACTTCTTCTACCTCACGCTCCGCCACGTGCTGCCGGGCCCGCCGGTGGCGGTCGCTCCCGGCAGCGACCCGACCGACGGCAAGTGGCAGACGCGCGGCCTGCCGCAGCACGGCTTTCCCTTCGCGGTCGCCACGACGACGGTGCGCGCCGACCCTGCACAGCCCGCGACGCGAGCGCGCGTGCTCGCGATCGATCCGCACGCGGTCCGCGTCGCCGGCGGCGACGGCGCAGGTGACGACGCGCCGACCGTCGCCGTGCTCACCGGCGTGGCGCGCGCGGCCACCGGCGAGCCCGCGGTGTGGCTGGGCCACGGCGCCTTCGCCATCGCCACCGAGGCGCCCGAGGGGGCGACGCAGCTCTTCGCCGGACTGCGCGACGGCGCGCGCGCCGGCCTCGCTGCCCGAGCCGCGGCCGGCATCCAGGACGAAGGCGGCGCGCTCGTCTACGTCGAGCCGGTGGACGCCGCCGCGCCGATCGACGCCGGCGCCCTCGACGGGCTGCTCGCGCGGCTCGGTTGCTCGTCGCGGGTGCTGCTGCGCGAGGCGCTGCACCCCGCGCTCGGAGGAACGACGACGCTCGGCGGCGAGCCCGCGCCGCCAGCCCCCGCCACGCGCGCGACGGTGCGCCTGGTGCGCGGCGCGACGCCGGCGGGCACGCGAATCTTCCCCGACACGCCGCTGGCCCCGCCGTCGGTGTGGCTGCCGCTCCAGTCGCAGCGCGTGCGCTACTTCAAGAAACCCTCGAAGTCCGCGCCCCGCCCAGCCTCGTCGGCTCCCCCCGATCCTTCACCGCCGCCCGAGCCCGGACCCGGCGAGGTTTCGCCACCTTGAGGCCCGCTCCGCACGCTCCGCGTGAAAGACTCTCGCCAACCGTTTCACGGGGCGGTACCCTGCCGGGTCTCGTCGCCCGGGCGAGCGTCCGCGTGCGTACCACCGCGCGCGCCGATCGGGTCGTCGGAGCCTTGCGCAGCAACCCTTCAGGAGACTCTCGAGATGGCTGACAACAAGGGCGGATCGGACCTCGACGTTTTCGAGGGCCTCGCGAAGAAGACGGCCCCTCCCGCACCGGGAGCCGGGCCGAGCGCGCCGAACGCATCGCCTCCCGCTCCTGCTCGGATGCCGACGCTCATGGGCCTGCCCGGCGTCGCGCTCCCGCCGCCGCCCGGGCGCGCGAGCGGCCTGCCCGCGCCGCCCCCGTCGGTGC
>CAITLX010000866.1 GCA_903893335.1 uncultured delta proteobacterium
CGTGAGCAGCAGGCGGTGCACCAGCGTGAGCCACCCGCGACCGGCCACGCGCCGCGGCTCGGGCCAGCGGTCGGGGTCGGCCTCGTGCAGGTACTCGACGGCGAACGACTCGTGATCGAACGTGTAGCCGAGCTTGCGCGGCACGAGCGCGAGCCAGCGCACGGGATCGCGCCGGATGGCCTCGATCGCGGCGTCGCGCCAGCAGCTGTCCTGCTGCACCTGCCCGGTCACCACGGGGCAACCGTCGGTGGCGCGCAGCGTCTCGAAGCGGCCGGTGGCGCGCGGCAGCGCGCCGATGGCGAGGTTCCAGCCTCCGTTGGTCGAGACGAAGGCGCAGCGGTCCATCACGCGGCAGTTGCGCAGCGTCCAGGGCGCGACGACGGCGACGACGACCGCCGTGACGAGCGCGCCCCCCGCGAGCGCGCGCGCGACCCACCGCCGGGGCGGCCCCTCGCGGCGAAGCCACGCGAGCCAGGGCGCGTGCGCGAGGAACGTCGGGCGCACGAGCGTGCCGAGCCCCATCGCGACGCCGCCGAGCACCAGCCCGCGCAGCCCCGCGGGGCGCTCGCGCACCACCAGCCAAGCGGCCACGAGCAACAGCAGCGCGGCGAGTGGCTCGGTCATCACGAGCGCCGCGTACACGATGAGCCCCGGGTCGGCGGCGGCCAGCGCGCCTGCCAGCCGCGCGCGCCACGGCGACGCGGCGTGCCGCGCGAGGCCGAACACCGCGACCGGGATCGCCGCGCCGATGACCGCGCTCGCGACCGTCGCCACGTGCGGGCCCGCGCCGAAGACGCGGTAGACGCCCGCGAGCAGCCCGCTGTAGCCGACGGGCCAGTGGCACCAGGGGTGCCAGCGCGCGACGCCGTCGGAGTAGCCCAGGCCAGCGGCGATGCGGCGCGCGCCGAAATCGTAGTAGTGCCCGTCCCACACGGGCTCGCGCGGCCACGCGAGCGCGACGTAGAGGCGCGGCGCGAGCGCGAGCACGAACAGCCACGCGGCGAAGAGCGCGTCGGTCCTGCCGCTCGACCTCGGCTCGGCCACAGCGCTCATCGGGCAGCCCCCTTCGCGGCGCGGCAGACGCGTGGCGCGCGGGCCCGCTCGACGCGCTCGAGGAGCCGGCGCCTTGCGCCGACCGCGGGGCCGGTCTCTGGGTTCGCGCGCTGCATCGCCTGGGACGGCGGCGGATGCTGCTCGATTCGGCGGCGCCGCGCAAAGGGCACCCCCGTCGGGCGTCGAGGTTCCCGAGATTGCGCGTTTGTGGCGGGATGGTTAAGGTGCGCCCCGCACCGATGAGCCAAGACGCCGACGACGCGGTCACGACCGATCCCGAGACGCCCGCGGAGGCTCCGGCGACGCCCGTCGCCGCCTCCGAGGCCCCGAAATCGGCGTCCGAGCCGCCGGAGCCCGCGCCCGAGCCGGCGGCTGCCGACCCGGTCGAGGAGCTTCGCGCCGAGCGCGCCAAGCTGCGCGATCAGCTGCTGCGCACCGCAGCCGATTACGACAACTTCCGCAAGCGCGCGAAGCGCGAGGTCGAGGACGCCTACCGCCGCGGCCGCGAGGAGACCGTGCGCGAGCTGCTGCCGGTCTTCGACAACCTCGAGCGCGCCGCCCAGCACGCCGACCAGGCCACCGAGGTGAAGTCGGTCTCCGAGGGCGTGCGCATGGTGCTGCGCCAGTTCATCGACACGCTCGCGAAGGCTGGCATCCAGCGCGTCGCCACGGTCGGCCACCCGTTCGACCCGACGCACCACGAGGCCATCCAGCAGATCGAGTCGGCCGACCACCCCGCGGGCACCGTCGTCGCAGAGGTGCAGCCTGGCTACGCGCTCGGCGACCGCCTGGTGCGCGCCGCGCTCGTCGTCGTCGCCAAGCCGGGGTCGCCGAAGCCCGAGGCCGAGGCCGCGCCGGCGTCGACGACGTCCGAGAGCGACGCCAACTGACCCACCCGGGGGGTGCCCAGCCCCGACGGCTGGGGCTATGCTCGGAGCCCACGCGATGACGAAGATCATAGGCATCGACCTCGGGACGACCAACTCGTGCGTCGCGATCGTCGAGGCGACGGCGTCCAACACGCTCGACATCAAGGTCATCCCCAACGCCGAGGGGGCGCGCACGACGCCGTCGGTCGTCGGCTTCGCGGCGAGCGGCGAGCGACTCGTCGGCCAGGTCGCCAAGCGCCAGGCCACGACCAACCCGCAGAACACCATCTACGCGATCAAGCGCCTGATGGGCCGCAAGTACGACTCGCCCGAGGTCGACCGGCAGCGCGAGTACGCGCCCTACTCGATCCTCGAGGCCGCCAACGGCGACGCGTGGGTGCAGGCGCTCGGCCGCGACATGTCGCCGCCCGAGGTCTCGGCGATGGTGCTCGCGAAGATGAAGGAGGTCGCCGAGGCGTTCCTCGGCGAGTCGGTGACCGAGGCGGTCGTCACCGTCCCCGCCTACTTCGACGACGCGCAGCGCCAGGCCACGAAGGACGCAGGCCGCATCGCGGGCCTCTCCATCCGCCGCATCATCAACGAGCCGACCGCGGCCGCGCTCGCCTACGGCCTCGACCAGCGCGAGCGCCAGCGCATCGCCGTCTACGACCTCGGCGGCGGCACCTTCGACGTCTCGGTGCTCGAGATCGCCAGCGGCGTCTTCAGCGTGAAGGCGACCGGCGGCGACAGCCACCTCGGCGGCGAGGACTTCGACCAGCGCATCATCGAGCACCTCGCCCTCGCCTTCGAGCAGGACAACGGCATCGATCTCCGCAAGGACCGCATGGGCCTGCAGCGCCTGCGCGAGGCCGCCGAGAAGGCCAAGCACGAGCTGTCGAGCTCGCTGCAGACCGACATCAACATCCCCTTCATCGCGACCAGCACCGCGGGCGGCCCGCTGCACCTCGAGCAGACGATCAAGCGCAGCGAGCTCGAGGTGATGACGAGCGATCTCATCGCGCGCACCATCGAGTGCTGCCAGCGCACGCTCGAGGACGCGCACCAGTCGCCCGACGACGTCGACGAGGTCATCCTCGTCGGCGGCATGACGCGCATGCCCGCCGTGCAGCAGGCGGTGCGCGAGTTCTTCGGCCGCGACCCGCACAAGGGGGTCAACCCCGACGAGGTCGTCGCCGTCGGCGCCGCCATCCAGGCCGCCGCGCTCTCGGGCGAGGTCGAGGAGGTGCTGCTGCTCGACGTCACGCCGCTCTCGCTCGGCGTCGAGACGGGCGGCGGCGTGTTCACGCGGCTCATCCCGCGCAACACCACGATCCCGACCGAGAAGAGCGAGGTGTTCACCACCAGCGTCGACAACCAGGCGTTCGTGCCGGTGCACGTGCTGCAAGGCGAGCGCGAGATGGCCGCCGACAACCGCAGCCTCGCGCGCTTCGAGCTCGTCGGCATCCCGCCGGCGCCGCGCAACGTCCCGAAGGTGCAGGTCACCTTCCAGATCGACGCCAACGGCATCCTCTCGGTCGAGGCCAAGGACCTCGGCACGGGGCGCGCGCAGGCGGTGCGCATCACGCCGACCAGCGGGCTCACCACCGACGACATCGATCGCCTCGTCACCGACGGCCACAAGTTCCTGCAGAGCGACAAGCTTCGAAAGGAGCTCGCCGAGCTGCGCAACCAGGCCGAGACGCTGCTCTACACCACCGAGCAGGCGCTCGAGGGCTACGCCGATCTGCTCGACCCCGAGACGGTCGAGAGCATCCGCGACGACGCCTCCGATCTGCGCCGCCTGCTCGAGGGGGGCGGGTCGATCTCCGACATCCGCGACGCGTACCAGCGCCTCGAGGGCATCGCGTTCAAGATCGCCGAGAGCCTCTACGGCGAGAGCGCAGACGGTCCTCCGCCGGGCGACGCGATCGACGGCTGAGGCTCGCGCGGAGCGAGAGGGCGAGGCTTGAGGCGCTCCACGCCCATCGCGGTGGCGCTCGCGGCGGCCGCGATCGCCGCGGGCGTCCTGCTCGCCACCGCGGCGCGACGCGCCGAGCGCTCTCGGAGCGCCGAGCTGACGCTCGCCACCGGGCCCGCCCTGTTCGTCGTCGGGCCGCAGGCGAGCGGCCAGCCCGCGCTGCGCGAGGTGCGCGCGGCGTCGGGCGGCGCGAGGCTCGCGTCGATCGCGCTCGGCCTCCGCATCGACGGCGGCGACCAGGCGCTCGAGATCGCCGCGCCCGAGCGGCGCGCGGCGGGCGCCTACCGCGCCGTGGCGCGCGCGCGCGTCGTCGGGGTCGGCACCCCGGACGGCGCCGCGATCACCTGGCGCGCGGGCGCGGCGCCTGGCTCGCTCTGGATCGGGGCCGCGCCCGACGCAGCCTCGGCGAGCGTCTCGCTGACGCTCTCGTTCGCGCTCGCGCGCGGTCGCGCGCTCGTGCCGGGCGCGGGGCTCGTCGAGGGGGAGATCGCGCGCGAGGGCACGACGGTGATCGTGCTCGACGAAGGCCCCGCGCTCGCGATCGTCGCGGCGCACGGCGCGCTCGTCGTCGAGCCGCACCCGGGCGCCTCGGGGCTGCACGAGCTGCGCGTCGTGTCACCCGCCGAGCGCGGCGCGGGGGAGCTGGGGCTGGTCGTCGGCGCCACCGTCCGCGAGGCCCTCGCGGGGGCCGCGTCTCTGCGCGGCGAGCCGACGCGCGAGGTGCGCGGGCGCGTGACGTCGGGCAGCGCGCGCGACGTCGAGGTGTGGGGCGTGGACGCCGAGGGGAGGCCCTGGAGCTTCGCTCGCCCGGCCGACGACGGCGCGTTCGTGGCCGTCGCGCCGCCGCGGCGCCTCTCGTGGTTCGGCACGCTCGCCGGGCTGCGCGCGACGCCGGTCGCATCCGACGCCGAGGGCGCGCCGCTCGAGCTCCCGCTCGCGCCCGGCGGGCAGGTCGTCGTGCAGGTGCGCGACGCCGACAGCGGCGAGCCGCTCACCGCGCGCGTGCTCCTCTCCGGCGTCGCTCCCACCGCGAGCCCCAACCTCGGCCCCGATTTCCGCGCGTCGGGCGCCGGCCCGCTCGCCGATCTCGCGCGCGGCGAGGCCACCTTCCCGCTGCCGTCGGGGCGCTACGTGGTGCGCGCCACGCGCGGGCTCGAGTGGACGATGGCCGAGGCGAGCCTCGACGTCGGCCCCGGCACGATCGCTCGGGCCACGCTCGGGCTGCGCCACGTCGTCGACGCGCGCGGGCTGGTCGGCTGCGATTTCCACGTCCACGCGCGTCCGAGCTTCGACGCGCCCGTCGAGGCCGAGGACCGCGTGCTCTCGCTCGTCGCCGCGGGCGTCGATTTCGCCGTCCCGTCCGAGCACAACCTCGTCGGCAGCTACGCCGACGCGCTCGCCGCGACGTCGCTCGAGGGCAAGCTCGGCTGGGTTCCGGGCGTCGAGATCACGACGTTCGACCCGCCGCGCGGGCATTTCAACGTGTTCCCCTTCACCGACGACGAGGCGCCGCCCTACCGGCGCAAGCCCCTCGCCGAGGTCTTCGCGCGCGCGCGCGCCGGCGACCCGACGCGCGTCTTGCAGGTCAACCACCCGCGCCTCGGCAAGATCGGCTACTTCGCCCTCGCCGGGCTCGACCCGCGCACCGGCGTCGCGCGCCGCGGCGCGTTCCGCGCCGATTTCGACGCGGTCGAGGTCTTCTCCGGCGTAGACGCGCAGGACCAGGCGCAGATCGACGCCATGCTCGAGGAGTGGCTCGCGTCGCTCGCGCGCGGGCGGCGCTGGGTGGGCACGGCCGACTCCGACAGCCACCGCGTGCAGTTCCAGTGGGCCGGCTACCCGCGCACCTACGTCGAGCTTCCCCCAGCCGCTGCGGGCGACGAGGGTGGAGCCATCGACGCGACCGCGCTGGTCGCCGCGCTCAAGCAGGGGCACGCGTCGGGCACGAGCGGGCCGGTCGTCGAGGCCTCGATCGGGGCCGCGCACCCCGGCGACACCGTCCGCGTCGCGGGCGATCGCGTCTCGGTCGCCGTGCGCGTGCGCGCCGCCCCCTGGGTCGACGTGCGCTCGGTCGAGCTGCACCTCGGCCCGGGGGCGCCCGCCGCGCGCGTCGCCGTCGAGGCGCGCCCCGCGGCGCTCGGAGCGCCCGGCACGCTCGACGAGGCGCGCCGCAGCACCGTGCGCTTCGAGGGCACGCTCGACGCAGAGCTTCCGCGCGGCGCCCGGCTCGCGGTCGTGGTCGTGCGCGGCGAGCGCCGCCTCGACGACGTGCTGCCGGGCATGCCCTTGCAGCCCTTCGCGTTCACCAACCCGATCTGGATCGAGCGCTGAGCGAGGGGGGCTTCCGCCAGCTCACGATCTCGTCGACCGCGCTCAGCCGGCGACGATCTCGTAGTCCTCGATGACGGGGTTCGCGAGCATCTCGTCGGCCATCTTGCGCAGCCTCGCGTCGAGCTCGGGGCCAGGCTTCGCGCCGGGGCCGAGGTCGATCTCGATGAGCTTGCCCACCCGGACGCTCTTGACGCCCTCGAAGCCGAGCGAGCCGAGCGCGCGGCGCACGGCGTCCCCCTGCGGGTCGAGCACCTCGCCCTTGAGCCTGACGTACACGGTCGCTTTCATCGAATGCCCAGGTTCTTTCGCATGCGGGCGTGAGGGTCGCCCGACACGGGGACGAACGGCTCGCCGGTGATGGTCTCGTACGCCTCGACGTAGCGGCGCGACGCCTCGACGCGCACGTCGTCGGGGATCGGCGGGATCGGGCCGTCCCCCTTGAAGCCCTGCGCGGCGAGCCAGCGCCGGACGTACTCCTTGTCGAAGCTCTCGGGCTCCTCGCCCTTCGCGAAGCGCTCGGCGTACGAGCTCGCGAACCAGAACCGCGACGAGTCGGGGGTGTGGATCTCGTCGATGACGACGATGCCGCCGTCGGGGGCGCGGCCGAACTCGTACTTGGTGTCGACGAGGATGAGCCCGCGCGCCGCGCAGTGCTCGACGCCCGCGGCGAACAGCCGCATGGCCATGTCGGCGGCCGTGTCGAAATCGGCGGGCGTGATGTGACCCTGCGCGAGGATCTCGGCGCGCGAGGCGGACACGTCGTGACCCCCCTTGTCGGCCTTGGTGCTCGGCGTGAGGATCGGGTGCGGCAGGCGCTCGTTCTTGCGCAGGCCGTCGGGCAAGGGGTTGCCGCAGAAGACGCGCTCGCCGGCGGCGTAGTGCGTCCAGACGCTCGTCGAGGTGACGCCCGTGACGTACGCGCGCACGACCATCTCGACGGGGAGCGGCTCGCACTCGACGCCGACGAGCACGTTCGGGTCGGGGACCTCGAGGACGTGGTTGCGCGCGATGCTCGCGGTGTGGCGGAACCACCACGCGGCGAGCTGGTTCAGCATCTGCCCCTTGTAGGGGAGCGTGCCGAGCACGCGGTCGAACGCGCTGATGCGGTCGGTGACGACGATGTACCGCCGCCCGTCGCGCGTGGAGTAGTTGTCGCGGACCTTCCCCTCGTACTTCTCGCCGAGTTCGTCGAAGGAAGTGGCGTCCAGCGTGTGCGCGAGGGCCGCGCGAAGATCGGCTTCGGGGACGGGCATGACGGGCGCGGACGCTAGTGTCGGCGGGCGCCGGAGGCAACCCGGGACGGCCGCGGGGGCCTCACGCCCGCTGGCTGCTCACGCTCACGACCTCGCCGGTCATGTACGTCGCGTAGTCGCTGGCCAGCATGACGATGACGTTGGCGATCTCCCAGGGCTCGGCGGCGCGGCCGAACGCCTCGCGCGTGGTCAGCTCCTCGAGCAGCCCCGGGGGCGTCACCTTCGAGAGGAAGGCGTGCATCGCGAGGCTCGGCGCGACGGCGTTGACCCGCACGCCCGAGGGCGCGGCCTCGATCGCCGCGCACCGCGTGAGCGCCATGACGCCCGCCTTGGCCGCCGCGTAGTGCGCCTGGCCCGCCTGCGCGCGCCACCCGAGCACCGAGGCGTTGTTGACGATGACCCCCGCGCCGCGCGGCACCATGTGCCGCAGCGCCGCGCGCATGCAGCGGAAGGTGCCCGTGAGCGTGACGTCGAGCACCTTCGACCACTGCTCGTCGGTCATGTCGACGAGGTTGGCCGTGCCGCCGAGCCCCGCGTTGTTGACCATGACGTCGATGTGTCCGAGCTCGCGCTCGGCCATCGCGAACAGGCGCTCGACGTCGGCCTCGCGCGTGACGTCGCACACGACCGCGTGCGGGCGCGCGCCGGCGATGGGCGTCAGCCGGTCGGCGGCCTCGCCGATGCGCCGCTCGTGCGCGTCGCTGATGAGCACGGTGGCGCCCTCCTCGATCGCGCGCTTGGCCACGGCGAACCCGATGCCGGTGCCCGCGGCGGCGGTGACGACGACGGTCTTGCCGGCGAGCAGCGCGTGCGCCGCCGGGTACGGAGGAGCGACTCTCATGGGCGTCCGGGCACGGGGCCCTTGGGCTCCGGCGGCAAGCCGAGCGCGCGCTCGGCGATGAGGTTCTTCTGGATCTCGTTGGAGCCGGCGTAGATCGTGTCCGAGCGCGTGAAGAGGAAGAGCCGCTGCAGGCCCGTCAGCTGGTAGGGCGCGCCCTCGGCGAGCTCGGCCTCGTCGCCGAGCACGTCCATCGCGAGCTTGCCCAGCTCGCGGTGCCAGGTGGCCCAGTACAGCTTCGCGATCATCGCCTCGCGACCGAGCTGCCCACCCTGCATGGTGCTGAGCGTGCGCAGCGCGCCGAGGCGCATGATGCGCAGGCCCATCCACGCGTGGGCCAGCCGCTGGCGCATGGCCGGCTCGCGCGCGCGGCCGTTGGCCCGCGCGAGATCGGTGATCTCGCGCAGCTCGTTCTCGAACGCGAGCTGCTGGCCGAGCGTCGAGGCGCCGCGCTCGAACGCGAGGGTCGCGAGCGCGATGCGCCAGCCGTCGTGCAGCTCGCCGACGACGTGCTCGGGCTCGCAGCGCGCGCCGTCGAAGAAGACCTCGTTGAACTCGCTCGTGCCCGTCATCTGCACGATGGGGCGCACCTCGACGCCGGGCTGCTTCATCGCCACCAGCAGGTACGAGAGCCCCTTGTGGCGCACCGAGCCCGGGTCGGTGCGCGCGATGACGAAGCAGAAATCGGCGATGTGCGCGAGCGACGTCCACACCTTCTGCCCGGTGACGCGGTACGCGCCGTCGCGCAGCTCGGCGCGCGTGCGCACGTTGGCGAGATCGCTGCCCGCGTCGGGCTCGGAGTAGCCCTGGCACCAGAGCTCGTCGCCGCGCACGATGGGGGGCAGGAAGCGCTGCTTCTGCGCCTCGGTGCCGAACGCGACGAGCGTGGGGCCGAGCAGCGTCTCGCCGATGTGGCCGAGCCGCCCCGGCGCGCGCGCACGGGCGTACTCCTCGTGGAAGATGACCTGCTCGTGCAGCGTCGCGTCGCGGCCGCCGTACGCGCGCGGCCAGCCGACGCACGACCAGCCCGCGCGCCCCATGTGGCGCTCCCAGGCCCGCCGCTCGTCGATGGCGTGGTGCTCGTCGCCCGGACCGCCACGCCCGCGCACCTCGCGAAAGGGCCCGGAGAGCTCGGCCTCGAGCCAGTCGCGCAGCTCGCGGCGAAAGGCCTCCTCGGCGTCGGAAAAGCGAAGATCCAAGTCAGGGCCCCCGTTCGGGCGCGCAGTAGACCACGCCCTCGCCCCGGACCGGAAGCCCGGACCGACGCCCCAAACCCGCCAGCGTGTGGCAACATCGCGCGCCTATGCCCTGGGTACGCGCGTCGCTGCACGGAAAAGAGGTCTACGCGCGAGCGAGCGCCGACGGCTCGCTCGCCGCGAGCGGCGGGCGCGTCGACGTCTGCTACCGCACGGGCGTCTCGAAGCTCTACCAGGCGCGCGCCTCCAACCTCGCGGTGCCGCCGGGCGCCGAGCTCCTGCCCGACGACACCTGCGCCCCCGAGGCCGCCGCCGACAAGCCCGCCGGCGAGGCGCGCGCGAAGGCCGGCGCCAAGGGCAAGAAGGCGCACACGCCGGCGGCGGTGCCCGAGGGCGCCGTGGTCGTCTACGCCGACGGCGCCTGCTCGGGAAACCCGGGCCCCGCGGGGCTCGGCGTCGTCGTGCTCGACGGCGCCGCGCGCGTCGAGATCAGCGAGTACCTGGGCACCGGCACCAACAACATCGCCGAGCTCGCGGCCATCGCGCGCGCGCTCGACGAGGTGCCCGACGCGACGCGCCACGTCGTCATCCACACCGACTCCAGCTACGCCATCGGCGTGCTGTCGCGCGGGTGGAAGGCCAAGGCGAACCTCGAGCTGGTCGCGACCATCCGCGCGCGGCTCGTCGTGCGCCCCGCGCGGCTCGTCTACGTCCCGGGCCACTCGGGCGTCCCGCTCAACGAGCGCGCCGACGAGCTGGCGCGCGAGGCGGTCGTCGCCAGGGGCTCGCGCCGCCAGGCCTTCGCCTGACAGGTGGCGGGCCCGCGGCGCCCGTTGTAGAGGCCAACGGCCGTGGAAACCATGTTCGCACCGGGGCTGTTCGAGGGGCAGGTGGCGCTCATCACGGGCGGAGGCACGGGCATCGGCCTGTGCACCGCGCGCGAGCTGGGGCGGCTGGGCGCGCGGGTCGTCATCGCGAGCCGCAAGCCGGCGAACGTGGACGCGGGGCGCGCGGCGCTCGAGGCCGACGGCGTCGAGGTGCTCGCGCTGCCGTGCGACATCCGCGAGCCCGACCAGATCGCGGCGCTCGTCGACGCGACCCTGGCGCGCTTCGGCAAGATCGACGTCCTGGTCAACAACGCCGGCGGTCAGTTCCCGAGCCCCGCCATCAACCTCTCGCCGCGTGGCTTCGACGCGGTGGTGCGCAACAACCTGAGCGGCACGTTCTACGTCACGCACGCCGTCGCGACGCGCGCCATGCTCGACGCGGGGCGCGGCCGCATCGTCAACGTCATCGCGAACGTCGTGCGCGGCTTCCCCGGCATGGCGCACACCGGCGCCGCGCGCGCAGGCGTGGAGAACCTCACCAAGTCGCTCGCCGTCGAGTGGGCCGTGCGCGGCGTGCGCGTCAACGCCGTCGCGCCGGGCAACAACATCCGCTCGAGCGGCACCGCGCAGTACGGCGACGAGCTGCTCGAGCTCGCGCGCCGCGGCACGCCGGTCAAGCGGCTCGGCACCCCCGACGAGGTCATGAACGTCATCGTGTTCCTCGCGAGCGACCGCAACGACTTCGTGACGGGCAGCGTCTACTACGTCGACGGTGGCCAGTCGCTCTGGGGCGACGTCTGGCAGATCGACGAGCCGGGCTGAGCCGACGAGCCCCGGGACGATGGACGCACCGGGAGGAGGCAGTCGCGGCGAGCCGGCCGCGAGGCGCGGCGCGTCGCTCGCGTCCCGCGCCGTCGCGGTCGGAGCGCGCGCGCGCGCGTACTTCGAGGTCGAGCAGCCCACGTTCTGGGTCGCGATGCTGCCGCTGCTCGTGCTCGCGGCCGCGCTCTACACCCGGCCGCCCGGCACCAACTTCATCTTCGACGAGCAAGAGGCGCTGCTGGCGAACCCGTGGGTCAACGGCCACGGGCTCTGGCGCGACGTGGTGCACGTCGATTTCTGGGGGCTGCCGGCCAACCGCAGCATCGGCAGCTACCGCCCCCTGCCCGACCTCGCCTGGCGACTGCTCGCGAGCGGCATGCGCGCGACGCACGATCTGGCGACGCGCCTCACGCACGGCTCGTCGACCTTCCAGCTCGGCCCCTGGGCGTTTCACTGGCTCAACGTCGTCTTGCACGCGACCAACGGCGCGCTGCTGACCTCGTGGGTGTGGGGCCTCACGCGCCGACGCGCGGTCGCGTGGCTCGCGGGGCTGCTGTTCGTCGGGTGCGCGGTGCTGACCGAGGCGGTGTCGGGCGTGGTCGGCACCGCCGACGTGATGGGCGGGCTGGGCGCGCTGCTCGCGCTGCTGGCGCTGCAGCGGCCGCTCTGGGCGATGGGGCCGGCGGTGTTCGCGAGCCTGCTGTTCGGGCTCTTCTCCAAGGAGAGCGCGCTCGTGTGCGTGCCGCTCGTGCCGCTCGCCGCGCTCTGGCTCGCCCCGGTCACGCACCCTCGCGCGCCGCGGCGCGTGGCCCGCGCGCTCGTCGCGCTCGCGGCCTCGGCGGCCGCCTTCGTGCTCTACGTCGAGCTGCGCAAGCGCTGGTTCCCCGCGCCGCTGCCCCCCGAGCTGACCGACGCGTTGCCCGCGAGCGCGGGTCGGCTCGGCGCCGCGGCGCGCGCGGCGCTCGTCTGGTTTCACCAGCCACCGCTGCCGAAGGACCCGCTGAACAACCCCTTCGTGCACGCCGACGTCGCGAGCCGCTTCGGCGGCGCGCTGCGCGTGTTCGCCAGCGGCCTCGGCCAGGTGCTCGCGCCCTGGCGGCTGAGCGGCGACTACTCGTTCCCCGCCGAGCCCGTGCCGCCGACCACCTGGTTCCCCGCGAGCGCGCTGGGGCTCGCGGCCCTCGTCGGGCTCCCGCTCGCGGGCCTCGCCACCTGGGCGCTCGCGGCGCTCGACGAGTGGCGCGCGCGCGCGCGTGGCCGCGCGGTCGTGGTGAACGCCGAACCGCTGCTCGTCGCGCTCGGGCTCGTGTGGATCGTCGTCAGCTACTTCCCCCACTCGAACATCCCGGCGGTGCTCCCGACGGTGCGCGCCGAGCGCTTCTGGTACTTCCCCGCCATCGGCTCGTCGTGCGTGCTCGCGTGCGCGTTCGCGTGGCTCGCGGCGCGCGCGCCGCGGCTCGGCGCGCTCGCGTTCGGCGCGTTCTTCGCGCTGCAGTGCGGCAAGGCGCGCGCGCACGCGCTCGACTACGCCGACGACCTCGTCTTCTGGCGCGCCACGCGCGAGGCCGCGCCGCGCAGCGCCAAGGCGCACCTCAACTACTCCGTCATGGAAGGAGCGCGCGGCCGGCTCGACGTCCGGCTCGAGGCCAACCGCGTCGCGCTCGATCTCGCACCGCGCTGGCCGATGGCGCACATCTACCTCGGCGACACGCTCTGCCGCCTGCACCGCGCCGAGGAGGCCTGGCCGCACTACGTGCGCGGCTTCGAGCTGGCCGACAACGACACGAGCCTCGTGTCGCTCGCGCTGCAGTGCCTGTGGGACGAGGGCGCGGCGATGGGGCACAAGGACGAGCTCGAGAAGCTGGCCGAGGCCCACCCGGGCTCGTGGCTCTCATTTCTCGCCACCGACCTCGTGCAGAACGGCGAGGCCCACGGGGGCGTCGATCCGCAGTACCGCCCGCGCGGCTACAACGAGGGGCCGAAGGAGTAGCGGCGACGCCGGCGACGCAGCCGCGCGACGCCGAGCAGCGCGGCTGCCGCGAGGCCCGCCGACGACGGCGCGGGCCCGCCCGGCACGCGGCACCCACACGAGGCGTCGCCGGGCGCGTC
>CAITLX010000867.1 GCA_903893335.1 uncultured delta proteobacterium
CTCGGCGAGCGCGGCCACCTCGCGCCCAGCGCTCCCCGGCCGGCGAAGCTGCACGGCCACCGCGCCCACCGGCCCGCCCGCGAGCGCATCGGCCACTCGCGCGACCACCTCGTCCGCGGCCATCGCGGCGTCGGTGACGAGCACGAGGCGCGCGCGGTTCACGGCCCCGCGTCGCCCCGCCCGCCGTCCCCAAGCTCGTCGCGCGCCGCCTTCGCGAAGCGGCTCGACGGGTAGCGGGCGACCAGGAACGCGAGCGTCGCCTGCGCCGAACGCTCGTCACCGCGTGCGCGGAAGTCGAGCGCGAGCGCGTGCAGCGCCTCACCCGGCGTCTCCTCGTGGGCCTTGCTCGGGTCGTTGGAGGCCGCGCACTGGTACGGCGCGAGCGCCAGGGCGAGCAGGCAGGTGGCGCCGAAGCGAAGCATCGCCTGCCAGCATACGCGCCCTGCTGCGCTGGGCTCAAACGTCCCCGCGCGGAAGGCTCAAATCAACCCGTCGGTGGGGCTCGACGCCGCGGCGTGCAGCCGCTTGCCGATACGCCCGGCGAGGAACGCCTTGCGCCCAGCGCTCACCGCCTCGCGCATCGCCGTCGCCATGAGCACCGGGTCGCGCGCCCCGGCGATGGCGGTGTTCATCAGCACGCCCTGGCACCCGAGCTCCATCGCGACGGCCGCGTCGCTGGCCGTGCCGACGCCGGCGTCCACGATGACGGGCACCTTCGCCTGCTCGAGGATGATGCGCAGGTTGTACGGGTTGCGGATACCGAGACCCGAGCCGATGGGCGCCGCGAGCGGCATCACCGCGGCGCACCCGATCTCCTCGAGCTTGCGGCACACGATCGGGTCGTCGATGCAGTACGGCAGCACGGTGAACCCCTCGGCGACGAGCGTCTTGGCCGCCGCGAGCGTCTCCTCGTTGTCGGGGAACAGCGTGCGCTTGTCGCCGATGACCTCGAGCTTGACCATGTCGCTGAGGCCAAGCTCGCGCGCGAGCCTGCACGTCCGCACCGCCTCGTCGGCGGTGAAGCACCCGGCCGTGTTGGCGAGGATCTGGTAGCCCCCCTCGCTCAGCAGCCGAAACATCGAGCCGGCCCCGCGCTCGGCGAGATCGACGCGACGAAGCGCGACCGTGACGACGTCGGCACCCGACGCCGCGAGGGCCATCCGGGTCTCCTCGACGTCCTTGTACTTGCCCGTGCCGACGATGAGCCGCGAACGGATGACGTGACGCCCGACCTGGAAGCTGTCGTCCTGCATGGCGCTCCGCATACCGCGCCTACGGCCGAAACGGCAAGAGCCCCCGACCGCAGCGCGGCAGGAGGCCCTCGTCGTCGCTGGAGGCGAGCCGACCTTACGGCTTCGCCCCCTCGATCGCTCTCGTCAGAACGTACGTCGCCCTTCGATCGCTCTGGTCAGAGCATGCCCATGTAGATGCTGTACGTGTTGCACGACGTCGTCACCGCCGGGCGGCGACGGACGCGCACGTAGAACGTGTTGCCGACGTTCGACGTGTTGCTCGCGGCGAAGTACGTCGTGCTCAGCTGGTTGGTGCAAGGCCCGGCGTACCCGGCGACGCCGCCAGCGGTGTCGCACGCGCCGTAATACGACAGCACGGTCTGCATTCCGACCATGGCAAACCAGCTTGCACCCGAGGTGTTGCGCCCCGTGCACGCCACCGACTTGATGTACGGCGAGATGACGGAGGGAGCAGCGGTGCCGGCACCCGGCGTGTAACCGCCGCCCCAGCCCGAGTTGTTCTGGTTGTCCGACGCCGTGGCGGCCGACGCGTCCGAGTAGACCGACATCTCGAAGTCGGACTGGTTGGCGCACGGCGCCACCTGCCCGGCGTTGTTCGTGAAGTAGATCTGGTAGGTGTACGACACGGTCGCCGGGTTGGTCGTGATCACCTGGTAGGTCGGCGTGACCTTGAAGACGTCGCCGTAGGTCGTGTCGGCGCCGACCGGCCCATCGAGGCGCTGGTTGGCGTACGTGACCGCCTTGGTGCCGGCCCAGTTGATGGCCTGCGCAGCCGCGCCCGAGGAACCTGAAGTCGTGATCGTCAGCCCGTTGTCGGGCGTCTGGAACTTGTGACCGGCACCCGGCACGTCCACGCCACCGGCGCAGTCGTTGTCGAGCCCGTCGGCGCAGACGTCGTAGAGGACGCCGGGGTTCACGGCAGCGTTGCTGTCGAGGCAGTCGGTGTTCGTCGTCTGCCACCTCGCAGCCGCCCAGGTGCCGCCGAGGCGCGTCGCGCAGGCAGTCACCGCGCTCGGGAGCGCACCCGCCGAGCAGGCGAAGTAGACGCCGCCGGTACCGAGCGTAACGCTGCCGTTGTAGCTCGTCGCCAACCCGGCATTCGCGAGGCCAGCCACGAACGCGTACCCACCGCCGTACCCGTCACCGTCGCAGTCGAGGTAGTAGTAGGGCGACGCGACCTCGCAGCCGTTGGCGTTCTGGTTGACGGCCGTCGTCCGGTCGCAGTCGAAGTACGACGGGTTGCCCGAGGTGTCGAGGTCGCAGGTGTAGGTGCAGTAACTGCTGGCCGGCGTGCCGCTGTTGTACGTGCACCCCCAGCCGCTCGCGCGGTCGGCCGAAGCGCAGACGCCGAGGCAGGTGCCGCAGGTCGAGGTGGACGTCAGGTCCGACTCGCAACCATTGACGTTGTGCGTCGCCTGCATCGTCGCCGTCGAGTCGCAGTTGGCGAAGCCAGCCGAGCAGGTGAAGTTGCAGTAGTTGGCGCTGCCGCTCGCGCTCGTCGCGAAGCTGTCGGTGCAAGACGTGACGGCCGACGCGTGGGTGGTGACGCTCGCCGTGCACGCCACGCCGCAGCCACCGCAGGACGTGGTCGTGGCGAAGTTGGACTCGCAGCCGTTGGCCAGCTTGTTGGCGTCGCAGTCGTTCCACTCCTGCCCGGCGGTTTGCACGCAAGCCGAGTTGCACACGCTCGACCCGCACGAGCCGTGCGCGACGCCGTCGCTGCCATTGACCAGAGTCGTCACGTGGCTCGAGCTGCAAACGTTGCCGCATCCGCCGCAGTTCGCGGTGTCGGTGATGCCGTTCTTCTCGCAGCCGTCGGTCAGCTTGTTCGAGTTGCAGTCGAAGTAGCCCGCCGTGCAGGTGCCGTTGCACAGGCTGCTGCCGCAGGTACGCGTCGCCATGCCGCTCGAGCTGCAAACGTTGCCGCAGCCACCGCAGTTGTTCGCGTCGATCGTGCCGTTGACCTCGCACCCATCGGCGTTGTTGCTCGTCGCCGTGGCAGCGTTGCAGTCGAAGTAGCCGGTGCCACACGTGTAGGTGCAGTAGCTCGATGCAGGAGTGCCGCTGTTGTAGCTGCACGCCTGCGCCGTCTTGTTCGCGCCCGAGGTGCAGACGCCCGCGCAGCTTCCGCAGGTCGTCACCGTGTTGAGCGTGGACTCGCAACCGTTGCCGCCGCCCGTGGCCTTGTCGGCGTTGCAGTCGGCGAAGCCCAGGTTGCAGGTGCCGCTGCACGCGCTGAGCGCGCAGGTGCCGCCGCCGGTCATGTTGACCGTGCTGCACACCCTGCCGCAGCCGCTGCAGTTCGACCCGTTGGTCGCGGTGTCGATCTCGCAGCCGTCGGGGGTGAGGGCGTTGCAGTTCTTCCAGTTGCCGGCACACGCACCGATGACGCAGGCGCTGGCGGCGCAGGAGTTGCCCGCCGTGTTCGCCAGGCTTCCGCAGTTGTTGCCGCAGGACCCGCAGTTGGCCGTGGTGTTCGTGAGGTCGGTCTCGCAACCGTCGGTCAGCTTGTTGCTGTTGCAGTCGCCGTAACCGGCCGAGCAGGCCGAGCTGCATGCGCTGCCGCTGCACTGCCCGTGCGTGACGCCGTCGCTGCCTGCCACCGTGGTGGCCACGTGCGCGGTGCTGCACCCATTGTTGCAGCCTCCGCAGTTGGAGGAGTCGGTGACGCCGTTGACCTCGCAGCCGTCGACGCGCTTGCTCGTCGTCGGGTACGTCGCGCTGTTGCAGTTGAAGTAGCCCGTCGCGCAGGTGCCCGATTCGCACGACCCGCTGCCGCACTGCGCGGGCGACATGTGGCTCGTCGAGCAGGCCAGCCCGCAACCGCTGCAGTTGTTGACGTCGCCGTTGAGGTTGATCTCGCAGCCGTCGGTCAGCTTGTTGCTGTTGCAGTCGGCGTAGCCCGAGGTGCAGGAACCGTTGCACACGCCACCCGCGCAGGTGCGCGTCGCCATGTTGCTGATCGAGCAGACCGTGCCGCAGCCGCCGCAGTTGTTCGCGTCGGTGCCGGTTGCGGCCTCGCAGCCGTCGGCGCCGGCGTGGGCCGCCCGGTTGACGTCGAGGGCGTTGCAGTCGGTGTAGCCCGTGTCGCAGCCCGTCGAGCAGAGCCCGTTGGTGCAGGCCGGCGACGTGATGTGGCTGCTGCTGCAAGCGAGCCCGCAGCCGCCGCAGTTGGCCGCGCTGCTCGCGCCGGCTCCGGTGATCTGAAGCTCGCAGCCGTCGGTGCGGAGGTTGCCGTTGCAGTCACCGTAGTTGGCGGCGCAGGCGCTGTTGCACGAGCCGGCGTTGCAGCTCGGCATCGCGTGGTTGCTCGAGCAGGCCGCGTTGCACGTACCGCAGTTGGTCGCGCTGGTGTTGAGGTTGGTCTCGCAGCCGTTGAGCTTGTTGCCGTCGCAGTCGCCCCAGCCGGTGGCGCAGGTGAACGAGCAGACGCTCGCCGAGCAAGCCGCCGAGGCAGCCGTCACGTGCGGGAGGCCGGAGCAGTCGGTGCCGCAGCTACCGCAGTTGGCGACCGAGTTGGTCAGGTTGATCTCGCAGCCGTCGGTCTGCTTGTTGCTGTTGCAGTCGGCGAAGTTGGCCGAGCACACGCCCGCGCTGCACGAGCCGGCCGCGCAGGCCCGCGTGATGTTGTTGGTGCTGCAGACGGTGCCGCAGCCGCCGCAGTTGAGGACGTCGGTCGCGGCAGGGCCCGACACGTTCGTCTCGCAGCCGTCGGTCAGCTTGTTGCTGTTGCAGTCTGCGTATCCGTCGATGCAACGGCTGTTGCAGACGCCGACGAGGCAGCTCGTGGCGACGACGTTGTTGGCGCTGCACACCGCGGCGCAAGCGCCGCAGTTGTTGGGGTCCGCGCCGCTCGTCTGGATCTCGCAGCCGTCCGCCAGCTTGTCGGAGTTGCAGTCGGAGAAGCCGACGTCGCACGTGCCGGCCCCGCAGGACCCGCCGACGCAGGCGCGCGTGATGTGCTGCGTGCTGCAGACGTTGTTGCAGCCGCCGCAGTTGAGGACGTCGGTGGCCGCCGCGCCGGTGATGTTGACCTCGCAGCCGTCGAGCAGCTTGTTGTTGTTGCAGTCGGCCCAGCCGGTGCTGCACGCGCCGTTGCACACGCCAGCGGTGCAGAGCACCGTCGCGATGTGGCTCGAGCTACAGACGTTGGTGCAGCCGCCGCAGTGCGTGATGTCGGTGCGGCCATCGCGCTCGCAGCCGTCGGTGCGCTTGTTGGCGTTGCAGTCGAAGAAGTTGGTGGCGCAGGTGCCGTTGCACGCGCCGGCGGCGCAGGTCGCCGTGATGTTGTTGGTGCTGCACACGCCGCCGCACGAGCCGCAGTTGAGCGGGTCGATGGCGCCGTGGATCTCGCAGCCGTCGGTGCGCTTGTCCGCGTTGCAGTCGAGGTCACCGCTGTTGCAGGTGCCGTCGCAGGTGCCCGGGGCGGTGCAGTGCGCCGAGATGTTGTTCGTGCTGCACGCCATGTTGCAGCCGCCGCAGTGCGAGACGGTGTTGAGCAGCCCCTCGTCGATCTGCCCGTTGCAGTTGTCGTCGAGGCTGTTGCAGACCTCGAGCGACGGGAAGTTGGTCTGCAGGCAGCTCAGCACGCCGTGGTCGCAGAGCTCTTCGCTGCCGGCGCAGACGCCCTGGAGGCCAGGGATGTCGCACGCGTTTCCGACGCCGGGCAGGATGCCGTTGTCGATCGAGCCGTCGCAGTTGTCGTCGACGCCATTGCACGTCTCGGCGACGGCGAAGACCGTCTGCGGACAGCCGAACGACCAGGTGCCGCTGGTGTTGATGCACGCCTGGGCGCTGACGGCGCAGGGGCCGAGCTTCCCGGCGACCGAGCAGGTCACGCCCGCGCCGGCCACGTCGTCGACGGTGCCGTTGCAGTCGTCGTCGACGCCGTTGCAGGTCTCGGTGACCTGCGCGGGGAACGTGATTTGCGCGCAGCTGGTCGCCTGGCTGGCGCACAGGACGTTGCCGACCGCGCAGAGGCCGATCGCGCCCGAGACGGTGCAGGTGTACGGCTGGTTGGAGCCGTCCTTGGGCGTGCCGTCACCGACGTAGTTGTAGAAGCAGAGGCCCGACGACGGGACGCAGGCGCCCGGGTTGACGTGGCACTGGTCGGCCGTCGCGCAGAGCACGGGCTGCTGGCCGAGGCACTTCTGCGCGGCGTTGCAGGTCTCGCCGGTGGTGCAGAGGTCGCCGTCTTCACAGGGGAAGCCCGTCGAGACCGCGCCGCACAGGCCGTCGGAGGCCGCTCCGCGCGCGATGCTGCACGCCTGGCAGTTGCCGAGTGTGCCGCCGTCGCATGCCGTGCTGCAGCAGACGTTGTCGACGCAATAGCCGGTTGCATTGCCGGGGGCCGGGGGGCACTGCGCGTTGACCGTGCACGTGCCGCCGAACCACTGGTAGTACCAGCTGTCGTTGAGCTGCGGC
>CAITLX010000868.1 GCA_903893335.1 uncultured delta proteobacterium
GAGGCCACCACGCTCGACGCGATCGACCGCCTCGCCGCCGCGGCGACCGAGGCCGACGGCGCGCACGGTGGCACCGAGCACCGGCTCGCGCTCGCCGAGGCGCTCGCCTCCGCGCCCCCGTCCACGGCCGACGGCGGGCGCCTCACCAGCGCGCGCCTTCGCCGCGCCGCGCTCATCGCCCAGCGCGAGCTCGGCGACCTCGACCGCGCGTTCGAGTGGCTCGGCGACTCGCTCGCGGCCCGCGTCGAGGGCGCGTTCGCGACGGCGCTCGAGCAGGCGGCGCAGCGCAACCGCTGACCCCCCTCGCGCGGTTGACGCGCCGCACCTGGCGCGGGCATCGTCGCGCGCGATGGCGGAGGCCGACGACGCGCTGACCTCGAGGGCCCGAGCACGCCTCGGCCGCGTGCTCGGCGGCAAGTGGACGCTCGACGCGCTGCTGGGGGTCGGGGCGATGGCCGCGGTCTACGCCGCGACGCACCGCAACGGCAGCCGCGTGGCGCTCAAGCTCCTCCATCCGGAGCTCTCCACCGACGAGTCGCTGCGCGCGCGCTTCCTGCGCGAGGGCTACGTGGCCAACCGCGTCGGCCACCCCGCCGCCGTGCGCGTGCTCGACGACCACGCGGGCGCCGACGGCGTCGTCTTCTTCGTCATGGACCTGCTCGAGGGCGAGACGATCGAGGCGCGCTGGCTCCGCTCCGGCCGCCGTCTGCCGCTGCACGAGCTCATCGCCGTCGCCGACCCGCTGCTCGACGCGCTCGCAGCCGCGCACGCGCAGGGCATCGTGCACCGCGACCTCAAGCCCGAGAACCTGTTCCTCGCGATCGACGGCGCGCTCCGCGTGCTCGATTTCGGCATCGCGCGCCTGCGCGATCCGTCGCTCGGCCCCGCGACCGCGACGCTCGCAGGCGCCGCGCTCGGGACGCCCGCGTTCATGTCGCCCGAGCAGGCGCTCGGGCGCGAGGTCGACGCGCGCAGCGACCTCTTCTCCGTCGGCGCGCTGGCGTTCACCCTCCTGTCGGGGCGGCACGTGCACGAGCGCTCGACGACCAACGAGCAGCTCGTCGCCGCCGCGACGCAGCCCGCGTCGCCCGTGGCCGCGGCCTTGCCCGAGCTCGACGCAGCCTTCGCCGGTTGGCTCGACCGCGCGCTCGCGTTCGACCCCGACGCGCGCTTCGCGTCTGCCCTCGAGATGCGCGCCGCGCTCCACGACGTGGTCGCCTCGCTCGAGCGACGCGGGGTCGACGCACGCGCTCGCTTCGACGGCATGCCCGCACCGCTCGCGGTCCAGCCCCGCCCCCCCGGTGACGCCAGCGCAACGCGCCGCTGGGCCGCGGCCGCCGTCGTGCTCGTAACCGCGGGCGCCATCGGGCTCGCCACGCGCAACGCCCTCCCCCCGCCGTCCGCGGCGACCGACTCTCCAGTCGCTCGGGTCCCCGCCCTCGATGCATCCCCAGCCTCCGAGCCTGCTGTCTCCGCGGCGATGGGCGAGCGCGCGCCGACCGTCGCGCCCTCCGCGTCCGCAGAGCCGCCGCCGGCGCGTCGCAACCTGCGCGTCACCGCGCCACCCCGCCGACCGCCGTCGCGGACCTGGCTCGATCGACGCGACTAGCGCGCGCTCGCGGCGGCCCCCGCGTCGACGTCGTCGAGCGGGACGACGTACTCGGGAGGCGGAGCGGTCGGGCGTCGGCGCGCGCCACCGCAGGCTGCGCCGAGCGCGAGCAGCACGAGCGCGCCGACGACGCGTCGCGCGCTCACAGGGCTCGCCCCTTGCGCGCGGCGGACGGCATCGGGGCGGGCTTCGGCGCC
>CAITLX010000869.1 GCA_903893335.1 uncultured delta proteobacterium
CTCGACGCGGCGGCGCTGCTCGGGGAGGTAGCCGCCGCGGTACGCCATGATGGCGTCGTGCCCCGCGACGTCGGCGCACTTGTCGCGCAGGTACTTGAGCATGATCTCGACGGAGTTGCGCGACGGGCCGAACACGATGGTCGGCACGCGGCACTTGACGAGATCGGCGGCGAGGTTGACCGCGCTCTTGAGGTAGCTCGCCCGCACGCCGAGCTCGGCGTTGACGATGGGCGGGTTGAAGAGGAACACGCGGCGCGTGCCGCGCGGCGCGCCCGACTCGTCGAGCAGCGAGACGTCGGCCTCGCTCGTGCCGAGCAGGCGCGCGGCGTGCGCGAGCGGGTTGCCGATGGTCGCGGTGGCGCAGAGGAACACGGGGTCGGCGCCGTGGAAGCGCGCGACGCGGCGCAGGCGCGCGACGACGTGCGCCATGTGCGAGCCGAACACGCCGCGGTAGGTGTGCAGCTCGTCGACGACGACGTAGCGCAGGCCCGAGAAGAGGCGCGACCACTGCGCGTGGTGCGGGAGGATGCCCGCGTGCAGCATGTCGGGGTTGGTCATGATGACCGCGCCCCGCTCGCGCGCGGCGCGTCGCGCGTCGCCCGGCGTGTCGCCGTCGTAGACGATGCGCGGCACGGTGAGGCCCGCCTCCGCGATGAGCTCGCCGAGGTTGGCCTCCTGGTCGCGGCAGAGCGCCTTGGTCGGGTAGAGGTAGAGGGCGCGCGCGGACGGGTCGTCGGCGAGCGCTTGCAGCACCGGGAGGTGGAAGCAGAGGCTCTTGCCGCTGGCGGTCGGCGTGGCGACCACGACGTGACGCCCGCTCGCCGCGAGCTCGAACGCGCGCGACTGGTGCTCGTAGAGCTGATCGATGCCGCGCGCGGCGAGGGCTCGCTGCAGCTCGGGGCCGAGGCCGCGGGGCAGGGGAGCGTAGCGGGGCTCGGTCGGCTCGAACGTGCGGTCGGCGGCGAGGCAGGGGCGTACGTAGCCCGACGCGAGCCACCGCTCGACCACGGCGTCGACGCCGCGTGCCTCGACCCAGGGGGGAGACGGCATGATGCTCGTATACTAAACGGATGTGCGGTAGTTGGCCAGCTTGCTCCCGTTTTGCGGCCTGCGCGAGGGACTGGCTCCTCGGGGCGAGGTGTCGTACACCCCAGCCGCCCCCGGCCCCGATGACCGACCCCTCCCACCGCGCCCCGCTCGACGCCCCGGTCGACGCTCCGCTCGACGCGCCCGTCGCGCCGGCAGCCGAGCCCCCTCCCACGGAGGCTCTGCCGCGCCCCGCGTACCGGCCCTCGTACCTGTTCCTGGGTGCGGTCTCGCTGGTCACGCTCGTGGCCGACCTCGCGTCGAAGAACTGGGCGCAGCGCAGGCTCGACGGCGTCGAGGGCATGCTGCACCCCGTCGACCTCATCAAGGACCACCTCGACTTCCAGCTCGCGCACAACCGCGGCGGCGCGTGGGGCATCCTTCAGGGCGCGAGCGAGGCGGTGCGCAAGCCCTTCTTCCTCATCGTGTCGGTCGCGGCGATCCTCTTCATCGTGTCGCTGTACCGCAAGCTCCTGCCCTCGCAGCGCGCGCTGCGCTGGGGCCTGCCGCTGGTGCTCGGCGGCGCGCTCGGCAACCTCGTCGACCGCATCCGCTTCGGGTGGGTCGTCGACTTCATCCACGCGCACGTGCGCTGGGGCGGCGTCGATCACCACTGGCCGACGTTCAACGTCGCCGACATCGCCATCTGCATCGGCGTCGCGCTCATGGCGCTCGACATGTTCACCGCGCACCGACCGGCCGACGCCTCGTCGCGCTGAGCGCCCCGCGTGCGGCCCGAGCTCTTCCGGCTGTTCGAGCAGGGGTTCCCGAGCTACTTCGTCCTGTTGCTGTCGGGCTTCGCGTTCGCCACGGCGATGGCGGCGCTCGGCGCGCGCCGCCTCGGCGAGGACCCGGACGTCCTCGTCGACCTCGGCCTGCACGCGCTGCTGATGGGCGTGGTCGGCTCGCGCCTGCTGCACGTCGTGGCCGACGGCTACTTCCTCGACTACGTCCACCTCTGCACCGACCCGTCGCTCGTCGACTGGAAGATCGGCCGCGCCGCGTGCCTCTCGGAGGCCTACGGCGGCGTGTGGGACGCGGCGAAATCGGTGTGCCACCCCAAGGCGAGCGACTGCTTCGCGTGGGCGAAGTTCTGGGCCGGCGGGCTGACGTATTACGGCGGCTTCCTCGGGGCGATGGTGACCTCGTGGTGGATGCTGCGCCGCGACGGCGTGCCCTTCTGGAAGGGGGCCGACCTCGCCGCGCCGGGCATCGCGACGGGGCTCGTGTTCGGTCGCATGGGGTGCCTGCTCGCGGGGTGCTGCTTCGGCGCGCCGAGCGACGCGCCCTGGGCGCTCGTGTTCCCGCCGGGCAGCCCCGCGAGCGAGGCGCAGGCCAAGGTGGGAGCGCTCGCGTCGTCGGCGCTCGCGTCGCACCCGGTGCACCCGACGCAGATCTACGAGTCGGCTGCGTCGCTGCTCATCGCGCTCGTGTGTCTGGTCGTCGTGCACCCGCGCAAGCGCTACGACGGCCAGGTGTTCGTCGCCTTCGTCGGCCTCTACGCGGTCGCGCGCTTCGCGCTCGAGTGGCTGCGGCGCGACGACCGCGGCGGCCTGCTCGGCCTCTCGACCTCGCAGCTCATCGGCGTGGGGCTGCTCGCATTCGCGCTGGGGCTGCACCGCGTGCTCGGCCGCCACGATCTGGCCCACCCCGCCACGCCGGCGTAACCTCGCCGGCATGCGGGCAGCTCGCGTCGGGAGTGGGTGGGGGGTCGCGGCAGCGTGCCTCGCCGTCGTCGGCTGCGGCACGAAGGAGCCCACGCGCGCGGCGCTCTCGGGCGACTGCACCGGCGTGGCCTGCCAGATCGACAACGTGCCCGGGGGCGGCTCCAGCACGGGAGACGCCGGCGGCGACGCCGCGGACGCCACCGCCGCCGATGACGCGTCGGCGGACGCCGCGACGTCGGTCACGGTCACCGGCTCCCTCGCGCGCACCTCCGACAGCGGGTTTCTCCAGTCGACGGCGTTCAGCGGCGCGCTCGCCGTCTGGGCGCAGGGCCCCGGCGGCATCGACGTGCAGGGCGCCGCGAGCGACGGCAGCTTCACGCTCGACGGCGTCGCGCCCGGCAAGGGCAACTGGTTCGCGGCGATCGACGCGACGGTGGGGGGCGGCACCGTGCTCTCGACCATCGAGCCCCTCGACGTCGACGCGGCGCAGCCCGTCGTGAAGCTCCTCGCGATCGACCGTGTCGAGCTTCAGCAGGTGCTCTTCGGCCTCTCGCTGCCGCAGCAGCCGGCGACGGGCACGGGCTACGCCATGCTCTTCTTCCAGAAGGCCGGCGTGGGCTCGCCGGGCGTCACGGTGACGGCGCCGTCGGGCGCGACGGTGCTCTACGACTCGGGCGCGGGCTACGATCTCGTGGCCAACGGCGTGACCAAGACGGGCGATCGCGGCATGGCCATCGTCGTCGGCATCGCGGCGCCTGCCTACCCGGGCTCGACGCTGAGCGTCGTGTACGACGCGGGCGCGGGCGCGCGCTCGGCGGCGGTGCGGGTGGCCGCGGGCGCCGTCACGCGGCTGTTCGTCGACCTCTGAGGGCTGGCTCCCGCGCCCCGGCGGGAGTAAGCGGCGCGGTCATGGGAAGCGTCCTCGACGGGAAGGCCGTAGCGGCAAAGGTTCGGGCGGAGGTCGCGCGCGATGTGGGCGTGTTCCGCGCGGCGCACGGGCGGGTGCCCGGGCTCGACGTGGTGCTCGTCGGCGCCGACCCGGCGTCCGAGGTGTACGTCCGCCACAAGGAGAAGGCGTGCGACGAGGTCGGCATGCGCGGCCGCGTGCACCGCCTGCCGGCCACGACCACGCAGGCCGAGCTGCTCGCCCTGCTCGAGGGGCTCAACGCCGACGCCTCGGTCGACGGCGTGCTCGTGCAGCTTCCGCTGCCGCGCGGGCTCGACGAGAAGGCGATCCTCGACGCGGTGCACCCGAGCAAGGACGTCGACGGCTTCCACCCCATCAACGCGGGGCTGCTCTCGTCGGGGCGCCCGGCGCTCGTGCCCTGCACGCCGAGCGGCTGCATGCGGCTGCTCGCCGAGGCCGGCGTCGACCCCGCGGGCAAGCGCGCCGTGGTCGTCGGGCGCAGCAACATCGTGGGCAAGCCCATGGCGCAGCTTCTGCTCGCGGCCAACGCCACGGTCACCATCGCGCACTCGCGCACGGCCGACCTCCCCGCCGTCTGCCGCGAGGCCGACATCCTCGTCGTCGCCATCGGCCGCGCCCGCATGGTGCGCGGCGACTGGGTGCGCGAGGGGGCGGTCGTCATCGACGTGGGCATGAACCGCGGCGACGACGGCAAGCTCTGCGGCGACGTCGCCTACGACGAGGCGCTGCCGCGCGCGTCGTTCATCACCCCGGTGCCGGGCGGCGTGGGGCCGATGACGATCGCCTGCTTGCTCGAGAACACGCTGAAGGCTGCGCGGGCGCGGGGCTGATCTTCTCTCCTCGGCGGGTCAGTAGCAGTCGCAGCCGCCGCTGGCGTTGCAGGCGCCTCCGGCTGCACCGCCTCCCTTGCACTCCGTGTCGCAGCTTGCGTCGTCGCAGCCCCCGCCGCTCGGGCACTTCACGGAGTTGATGATCTGGGTCAGCGCGCAGGTGTCGCTCTCGATGGCGCTCTCCGGCTCCCAGAAGCCGAGGCCGACGACGTCGCAGGCGATGACCGTCTGCGTCGTCAGCACCCAGAGGTAGCCGACGAGCGGCGTGCCGCCGACGCTGGTGCCGAACACCGCGTGGCCGGTGGGCCAGACGGTGCCGCCGAACTCGGTGGACTGCTCGAGGTGCCAGAGCACCTCGGGCGCGCCGAACCCCTTGTCGGCGAAGCCTTGCAGCACGCTGTCGCGCACGGGCGCGGGCGAGCACGCGACGTCCTGCGACGCGCCCGCGATGCCGACGAAGCCCTCGCGGCCGGAGCCGTCCTGCATCGCCGTGGCGATGCCGGTGTGGGCGCCCTCGAGCGTCCAGCCGGGGGGGACCCAAACGGTGCAACCTGCGTCGCCGACGGCGAGCAACTGCCAGCCGCCCGGTACGGTGAACCCGCTCTGCTGGCCGCAGGCGGATGACGCGGCTCCGAGGCGATCGACGACGCCGCTGCCCGTGCCGTCGGGCGGGATGACGACGTTGACCGGGGGGACGCCGCCGTCGCTCGGCGAGCCGCCCTCCGGCGCCCCGCCGCCGGAGCTCGTGCCGCAGGCAGCGAGCAGGCTCGCCGCCAGGATGGACGAGAAGATAGGTCGCATACCGTCACCCTCCCGGCCGAGCGTGCCGCGCGGACCGTGACCGGCCGCTCCGCGACCCGCCTCGTGCCGCGCAATGTGCCGACGCGAACCCTCGCGCCGATGTCGTTGTCGGCAAGGTGGGGAGGGGTAGAAGGTTGTCAACGGGACGGTGGCCTCCCGCCCCGTTTCGCTCCCCGCATCGAACGGCTAACCTCCGCCCCTTCGACACGCGGCCACCCCGCGCGCGCGGGCGGCGGGCGGGTGGGCGAGGAGAGAGTGCGTGAACACGACCGAGGCTGGCGATCTGGCGCTGCGCGAGAGCGAGGCGCGCTACCGCACGCTCGTCGAGAACATCGACGGCGTCGTGTTCTCGACGGACATCGAGGGGAACCTGCTGTTCGTGAGCAGCGGCGTCGCGCGCTACGGGCTCGACCCCGAGGTGCTGCGCGGCCTGCCGCTCGCCCGCTTCATCCACCCCGACGACCTGGCTGCCTTGATGCTCGCCCGCGCGGAGCGGATCGCCGGCGCGCCCCCCGAGGCGGTCGACTTCCGCCTCCTCGACGCGAGCGGGCAGCCCCACTACGTCCGCTCGCTCGCGCGTCAGCTCATCGTCGAGGGGAGCGTCGTCGGGCTCACCGGGGTGCTCACCGATCTCACGCGTCTGCGCGAGACCGAGGAGCAGCTTCGCCTCGCGCAGAAGATGGACGCGGTCGGTCGGCTGGCGGGCGGCATCGCGCACGACTTCAACAACATGCTCAACGTCATCGGCATCTACGCCGAGCTCGCGCTCGAGCAGCTCGGCCCCGACGACGCGGTGCGCGCCGACCTCGCGGAGATCCAGCGCGCCTACCAGCGGGCCGCGTCGCTCACGCGGCAGCTGCTGGCGTTCAGCCGCAAGCAGGTGCTCAAGCCCGAGACGGTCGATCTCAACGCGCTCATCGGGCGGATGGAGACGATGCTTCGCCGCCTGCTCGGCGAGGACGTCCAGTTCACGTTCGCTCCCGAGGCTGGCCTCGCATCGACGCGCGCGGACCCGGGGCAGTTCGAGCAGGTGCTGCTCAACCTCGTCGTGAACGCGCGCGACGCGATGCCCACGGGTGGGCAGCTGCGCATCGAGACGCGCACCGAGCGCGTCGACGGGCCGCGCGCGATGGCGAGCCACTCGCTCGCGCCTGGCGACTACGTCACGGTCTCCGTCACCGACAGCGGCACCGGGATGGACGAGGCGACGCGGCTGAAGATCTTCGACCCGTTCTTCACCACGAAGGCAGTGGGCAAGGGGACGGGCCTCGGCCTCGCCACGGTGTTCGGCATCGTCGAGCAGAGCGGCGGCGCGATCAGCGTCGAGACGCGACCCGACGCCGGCTCGACGTTCCAGGTCTTCCTCCCGGCTGGCGGAGGGCCTCCGAGCGCGCAGCGGTTGGCGCGCCAGACCGCGCGGGTCGGTGGCCGCGAGTCGATCGTGCTCGTCGAGGACGAGCCCGCGCTGCGCGACGTCACGGCGCGCATCCTCACGCACGCAGGCTACGATCTCGTCGCGTTCGGGTCGGGAGCCGAGGCGGTGGCACACTTCGAGGCGCGTCCCCACGCTGCGGCGCTCCTCGTGACCGACGTCGTGATGCCCGGCATGGACGGTCGAGCCCTCGCCACGCGCCTCACGCGGCGCGACCCCTCGCTGAGGGTGCTCTACATCTCCGGATACTCCGACGACGCGCTGGCCGAGCGCGGCATCCTCGCGCCGGACGTCGAGCTCCTCGAGAAGCCCTTCACGTCGCACGCGCTGCTCGCGCGGGTGCGGCAGGTCCTCGACCTCACCGCCGCGTCGCCGCGGGGTTGAAGCTCCCCAGGGCCGGGCGCTCTCCGCGCGTCGCCCGCCGCGCGGCCGTCGCGGCGACGCCATTGCGTCGAGGCCATTGCGTCGGGGTCGAGCGATGCGCAGGTTCCCTCCGTCGCCGCGCTCGCCGCCGCGATGAACCGAGGGAGGGCATCATGCCGAAGCTCAAGCAGAAGGTTTCCGAGACCGCCGAGCACCTCAAGCACGCCGTCACCGAGGCGGCGACCAAGCTCAGTCACGTCGCCACCGAGGCGATGCACAAGGGGGAGCACGCGGTCGCCAACGCCGCCGAGAAGGCGGAGGGGCTGGCGGTCAAGACGGCCGACGACCTCGAGCGCGCGAGCGGCCAGCTCGGCGGGCGCGCGCAGGACACCCTTCGCGCCGCCGGCGACGCGCTGCAAGACGCTGGTGCCAAGGTCAGGCAGGCGAGCGACAAGCTCAAGCCCCCCACCTCCGCGAGACCCTGAGCGGCCGCGCCGTCGCGCCCGCGGCAGAGGACCTTCAGACGCCGTACCGCGCGGGGTCTACACCTTCGTGCTTCGCGATCGCGCGCAGCACCTGGTCGGCGCGGTGCGCGAGCGCGTCGGGGTCGCCGCCGTTGTCGATGACCCAGTCGGCCGCCGCGATCTTGTCGCGCATCGGAAGCTGCGACGCGATGCGCCTGCGCACCTCGTCCTCGGCCGCGGCGTCGCGCGCCATGCTGCGCTCGACCTGCGACGACTCGGGCGCGACGACGACCACCAGCGGGCGAAAGAGATCGGCCTGTCCGCTCTCGACGAGCAGCGCGGCCTCGTAGCAAGCCAGCGGGTGACCCGCCTCGGCCAGCGCGTGGGCGGTGCGCACGGTGGCCACGCCGATGCGCGGGTGCAGCAGCGTCTCGAGCGCGCGCCTGGCGTCGGCGTCGGCGAACACGAGCGCGGCGACCTTGGCGCGATCGAGCGAGCCGTCCGGCGCGAGCACGCCGTCGCCGAACGCGCCGACCACCGCGGCGAGCCCCTCGCTGCCGGGGGCGACGACCTCGCGCGCGATCTGGTCGGCGTCCACGACCGGCAGGCCGCGCGAAGCCCAGTGCCGCGCGACGGTGCTCTTGCCCGACGCGATGCCGCCCGTCAGCCCGAAGAGGATGAAGCCCACGGCCCGCGAGGGTCGTCCAGCGCCGCGGGACCGTCAACCGCCGCGGGGGGTCGGCGCGCGCGCCGTGGGTCGGCTACGCTCGGGGTGCACCGTGTCGTCGTGGAAGACCAAGCTCGACCGGCTCGATGGGGGGCCTCCGCGGCGCGCGTCGTCCGAGTCGGCCACGCCGCCTGCGAAGCCGGAGGGCGCCGACGCGCCTGCGGAGCCGTCGCCCGCGCGCCCGTCGCTCGACGCGCTGCGCGATCGGGTCGCCGCGATCCTCGCGCGCACGACGCAGCCTGCGCCTCGGCGCGTCGAGACGCGCGAGGTCGAGCGCGGCGCCGCGCTGCCGTTCGACACCGAGGAGACGCCGCTCGGCCCGCTGCATACGCGCACCTGGCGACTCTCGCCCGCGCACCGCGTGGGGCGCGCGCCGGTGGCGGCGTGGGGCGAGGCCTCGCCCGCGATGCTCGCGCTGCTCGCCCTCGACCCGGCGCTCGCCGCGTGCGACCCCGCGCGCGCGCTGTTCGTGGACACCGAGACGACGGGCCTCGCGGGGGGCACCGGCACCGTGCCGTTTCTCATCGGCCTCGCGTGGCTCGAGGAGGAGGGGAGGCTCTGCGTCGAGCAGCTGCTCGTGCGTCAGCTCGGCGAGGAGGCCCCCGCGCTCGCTCGGCTCGGCGAGCGCGTCACGGCGTCGTCGATGCTCGTGTCGTTCAACGGGAAATCGTTCGACCTGCCGCTCTTGCGCACGCGCCGCGTGATGGCCCGCCTGCCGCCGCTCGACGACCGACCGCACCTCGACCTGCTGCACGTCGCGCGCCGCGTGCACCGCGGGCGCCTCGGGGGCTACGGTCTCGGCGCGCTCGAGGCCGAGGTGCTCGGGTTCGAGCGCGACGGCGACATCCCGTCGGCCGAGATCGTCTCGCGCTACGCCCACTACCTGCGCACCGGCGACGAGTCGGTGCTGCTCGCCGTCGTCGAGCACAACGCGTGGGACGTCATCTCGATGCCCGCGCTCGCCGCGCTCTACGGCGAGCCGCTCGGGGGGCTCGAGGCGGGCGATCTGGTGGGCGTCGCGCGCACGCTGCGACGCGCGCGCGCGCTCGGAGAGGCCGAGGCGATGGCGCAGGCAGCGGTCGATCGCGGCGCGGGCGACCCGGGGCTGCGGGTGCGCGGCGAGATCGCCAAGGCGCGCGGCGACCGGTCGAGCGCGCTCGCCGACTTCTCGGCGCTCGTCGGCGGCGTCGACGACCCGGCCCTGCGCCTCGAGCTCGCGAAGCTCTACGAGCACCACGCGCGCGACCCGCTCGCCGCCCTCGCGATGGTCGAGCGGGGCACCGGCGAGGGCCCCGAGGCCACCGAGCGACGCCGCGCGCGGCTGCTGCGGCGGCCTCGCAAGGGGTGACGGGGGAGGCGCCGAGCCGTGGTAGAAGCGCGACCATGTCGCGCGATTCGATGGACAGGTACGACCCGGCGGCGCTCGAGCCCAAGTGGCAGGCGTACTGGGCCGAGCACGAGACCTTCCGCGCCACCCGGCACCCGGGGAGGCCCAAGCGCTACGTGCTCGACATGTTCCCGTACCCCTCGGGCTCGGGCCTGCATGTCGGGCACCCCGAGGGCTACACCGCGACCGACATCGTCGCGCGCTTCGACCGCATGCACGGCATCGACGTCCTGCACCCGATGGGCTGGGACGCCTTCGGCCTGCCCGCCGAGCAGTACGCGATCCAGACGGGCACGCACCCGTCGGTCACGACGCGCGCCAACGTCGCGACGTTCAAGCGTCAGCTCAAGATGCTGGGCTTCAGCTACGACTGGTCGCGCGAGATCGACACGACCGACCCGGCGTACGTCCGCTTCACGCAGTGGATCTTCCTCAAGCTCTTCGAGCGCGGCCTCGCCTACCAGGCCGAGATACCGGTCAACTGGTGCCCCGAGCTCGGCACCGTGCTCTCGAACGAGGAGGTCATCGACGGCAAGAGCGAGCGCGGCTCGCACCCCGTCGTGCGCCTGCCCTTGCGCCAGTGGCTGCTGCGCATCACGGCCTACGCCGACCGTCTCGCCGAGGACCTCGACGGCCTCGACTGGCCCGAGACCAAGCAGAAGCAGCGCGACTGGATCGGCCGGAGCGAGGGCGCCGAGGTCGATTTCCCCGTCGAGGGGCGCGCCGACACGCTGCGCGTGTTCACGACGCGACCCGACACGCTCTACGGCGCGACGTACATGGTGCTCGCGCCCGAGCACGCGCTCGTGCCCTCGCTCGCGCAGGGCGAGCACCGCGAGGCGGTGTTGCGCTACCGCGACTCGGTCGCGACCAAGAGCGACATGGAGCGCACCGCGCTCTCCAAGGCCAAGACGGGCGTCTTCACCGGCTCGTACGCGCTGCACCCGCTGACGGGCGACAAGCTCCCGATCTGGACGGCCGACTTCGTGCTCGGCCACTACGGCACCGGCGCCATCATGAGCGTGCCCGCGCACGACCAGCGCGATTTCGAGTTCGCGCGCGCGTTCGGCATCCCCATGCTCGAGGTCGTCAGCGCCGACGGCGCGCTGCACGACGCGAGCGCGTGGGACGTCGCCTCCGATGGCGAGGGCGTCGCGGTGCGCTCGCACTTCCTCGACGGCCTCGCGACCGCCGAGGCCAAGCGCCGGATGATCGACCACCTGGTCGCCGAGGGCATCGGCCGCAGCCGCGTGAACTACAAGCTGCGCGACTGGGTCTTCTCGCGTCAGCGCTACTGGGGCGAGCCCTTCCCCATCTACTTCCCGATCGACCTCGAGGACCCGGCGGGCGACCCGCGCCAGGGCGCCGCGCACGTCATCCGCTACGACCAGCCCATCGCCGTCGCCGAGGCCGACCTGCCGGTGCGGCTGCCCGAGCTCGACGACTTCAAGCCCGGCGACGACCCGGCCGGCCCGCTCGCGCGCGCGAAGGACTGGCGCTTCTTCCAGAAGGAGGGGCGCTGGTACGCGCGCGAGACCAACACCATGCCGCAGTGGGCCGGCTCGTGCTGGTACTACCTGCGCTTCACCGACCCCTCGAACCCCGACGCGATCTTCTCGCAGGAGGCGTACGACGCCTGGATGCCCGTCGACCTCTACGTCGGCGGCAGCGAGCACGCGGTGCTGCACCTCTTGTACGCGCGCTTCTGGCACAAGGCGCTCTTCGACGCGGGCGTGGTCAAGCACTCCGAGCCCTTCGCCAAGCTCGTGCACCAGGGCATGATCCTGGGCGAGAACAACGAGAAGATGAGCAAGGCGCGCGGCAACGTCGTCAACCCCGACGACGTCGTGCGCGCCTACGGCGCCGACGCGCTGCGCACCTACGAGATGTTCATGGGGCCGCTCGAGCAGGTCAAGCCGTGGCAGACGAGCGGCTTGCAGGGCGTGCGCCGCTTCCTCGATCGCGTCTACACCGCCGCGACCGGCCCGCTCGCCGACACGATGGACGCGGTCACCGCGAAGCTCGTGCACAAGACGATCCGCAAGGTGACGCGCGACATCGAGGCGATGCGCTTCAACACCGCCGTGAGCGCGATGATAATCCTCGTGCGCCAGCTCGCCGACTGCGCGCCGCCGCCGCGCGAGGGGGTCGTCGCGCTCACGCTGCTGCTCTCGCCCTTCGCGCCGCACCTCTGCGAGGAGCTCTGGCAGCGGCTCGGCCACGACGAGAGCCTCGCGTGCTACCCGTGGCCCGTGTGGGATGAGGCGCTCTGCAAGGACGACACGATCGAGCTGCCCGTGCAGGTCAACGGCAAGGTGCGCGGCCACGTCGTCGTCGCGCCCGATGCGCCCGAGTCGGAGGTCAAGCCGCTCGCCGCGGCCGAGCCGAAGGTCAAGGCGCACCTCGACGGCAAGACCGAGCGAAAGTTCATCTACGTGCCCGGCAAGATCGCCAACTTCATCGTCTCGTGACGCGCGTCGCCGGCGCGCTCGTCGTCGCGGCCCTCGCCCTCTCGGCGTGTGGCTACGCGCCGCTGCGCGCCGCGAGCGGGGCGCGCCTCGCCGTCGTCGCCGCGCCCGCGCTGGTGTCGGACGCCTCCGTCGTCGCCGAGGCGGTCGCAGGCGCGCGCGCGGCGCTCGCCGAG
>CAITLX010000870.1 GCA_903893335.1 uncultured delta proteobacterium
GTGGGGGCCGACGCCGAGGCGTCGAAGCTCGCGGGCCATCCGCTCGAGACCGAGCTTCGCGCGTTCGTGGGGCGCACGCGCGCGGCCTCTGCGCCGACGGCGCGCGCCGAGGCCACCGCGCGCGCGAGCGGCCCCGATGCGGGCGTGGCACTGGTCTCGCCCGAGCTCCCGACGGCGCCCCCGGTCGGCGGAGCTGCGGCTCGCGGCGCCGGCGTCGCGCCTCCTGCTGAACTCGGCTCGCCCCGCGGCGGGCTCGGCACGCCCGCTGGCGAGGCGCCCATCGTGCTGCCCTCCGACTACCACGAGACGCTCAAGCAGGCCGCGCAGGCGCGCGCCGCGGGGCAGCTCGACCGCGCCGCCAAGCTCTACGAATCCGCGCTCTCGAAGAACCCGGGCGACACCGAGGCGATGTCCGGGCTCGGCGACGTCGCGCGCGCGCGCGGCGACCTCGCCACTGCGCGACGCCAGTACGAGGCGGTGCACGCCGCCAACCCCGGCTTCGTCCCCGCGCTCATCGCGCTCGCCGACCTGCGCTGGGACTCCGGCGACCGAGCGGGGGCGTCCACGCTCTACCGGATGGTCATCGACTCGCACCCGGCCAGCGCGGCTGCCAACCGGGCGCGCGCGCGGCTCGGCATCCTCGACCTCCCCGCGCCGCCGCCCACGACGACGGTCAAGGCGCCCCCGCCCGCTGCGTCGGGCCCCGGCTCCGACATCGACACGTCCGACCTCCCCGGGCATCCGCGATGATCGGTGCGCGGCGCGCCTGCGCCGTCGTCGCGCTCGCAGCCGCCGCAGGGCTGGTCGCGTGCCACGCGCGTCCGCGCACGGGTGCTGCTCCGGCGGGGCTGCCGCGGGGGGAGCACGAGGCTCCCGCTGCCGCGCATGCGGGCGTCGTCGCCGAGCTCGACCTCTCGCACGGCGCGCCCGAGCTCGGCGCGACGGGGCTGCTCTCGTCGTCGGGCCGCCAGAGCTACTTCCACCTCGTCGAGCGCGTGCTCGCGCTCGCGACCGACGACGACGTGTCGGCGGTGTTCGTGCGCTTCGGCGCGACGCGCCTCGGATGGGCCCGCGCGCAGGAGCTCGGCACGCTGCTCGACGCGGTGCGCCGCGCGGGCAAGCCCGTCGTGTGCCACGCCGAGGAGCTCGGCAACGCGACCTACTGGACCGCCGCGCGCGGCTGCGATCGCGTGTGGCTCAGCCCCGCCGGGCAGGTCGATACCGTGGGCATCGCCGCGCAGGTCGTCTACGCCAACCGCCTGCTGACCAAGAAGCTCGGCGTCGACGTCGACTTCCTGCAGATCGGCAAGTTCAAGGGCGCCGAGGAGCCGCTCACGCGCGACGGGCCGAGCGACGAAGCGCGCGCGTCGCTCGAGTCCACGCTCGCCGCGGTGCGCGCCGCCTGGGTGGAGGGGCTCGTCGAGGCCCGCGGCGAGAAGCTCCGCGAGGCCATCGAGGACGGCCCCTTCGCGCCCGACGCGGCGCTCGCGCGCGGGCTCGTCGATCAGGTCGGCTACCTCGACGGCGCGCGCGACGA
>CAITLX010000871.1 GCA_903893335.1 uncultured delta proteobacterium
ACCGCCGCCGCCACGTCGCGGAACGTCGCGACGCCGACCGTCTCGACCTCCTCGCCTCGTGCGCCGAAGTGCGCGCGCAGCGCGACGTCGGAGTGAGCGCCAAAGGTCCCCTGGTAGGCAGCCGTGATCATGTGGTCGGGGCGATCTACCACGCCTCGAGCGATGGGGCTCGACGCCCCGGGGCGTCCGGAGCCGGGCCTTCAGGCCGGGGGGGCGGGGGCGCGGAAGCGGGGGTAGCTGCCGAGCACGCGCACCATGGCGCAGCGCTCGCCCAGCGCGCGCACGGCCTCGGCGACGGAGGCGTCGTCGCGGTGCCCCTCGAGGTCGGCGAGGAAGACGTACTCCCACGGGCGCTGGCGGCTCGGTCGCGACTCGATGCGCGTGAGGTTGAGCGACGCGGCGTCGAAGACCTCGAGCACGCGCCGCAGCGCGCCGCGCTCGTCGTTGAGCGAGAAGGCGAGCGTCGTCTTGTCGTCGCCCGTGCGCTTGGCGTCGGAGGTGCCCACGACGACGAAGCGCGTGGCGTTCTCGGGGCGGTCGTGGATGCGCTCGCGCAGGATGGCCAGGCCGTACAGCTCGCTGGCCAGGCGGCTCGCCACCGCCGCCGCGGTCGGGTCGGCCAGCGCCTCGCGCGCGGCTGCCGCCGTCGAGCTCGTCTGCACGACCTGCGCGTGGGGCAGGTGGCGCGCGAGCCAGACGCGGCACTGCGCGAGCGCCTGCGGGTGCGAGTAGACGCGCTCGATGGTCGAGAGCCCGTCGGCGCGCCCGAGCAGGCAGTGCGAGACGTCGAGCACCAGCTCTTGCCGGATGAGCAGCGAGCCCTCGAGCAGCGCGTCGAGCGTGAAGGTCACCGAGCCCTCGGTCGAGTTCTCGAGCGGCACGACGCCGGCGGCTGCGTCGCCGCGCGCGACGGCGTCGAACACCCCCTCGATCGACGTCGCCTCGCGGTAGCGCGCCGCGAGGCCGAACAGGTGGCGAGCCGCCATGTGGCTGAAGGTGCCCTCGGGTCCGAGGAACGCGACGGCCAGCGGCTGCTCGAGCGCGAGGCACCCGCTCATCACCTCGCGGAACACCGCGCGCACCGAGTCGCGCGGGAAGCGCCCCGCGCCGCGCTCGGCCAGGCGGTCGAGCACGCGGCGCTCGCGCTCGGGGTCGTGCATCGACGCGAGCCCGGCGGCGCGCTTGGCCGCGGCGGCTGCGTCGGCCAGCTCGGCGCGCTCGGCGAGGAGATCGACGACGCGATCGTCGAGCGCGTCGATGCGCCGGCGAAGCTCGTCGAGGTCGGCCGTCACGCGGCGCTCCACGCGCACATCGCGTCGGCGAACGCTGCGATGTACCCCGCGCGCTCGGGCTCGTTCAAGATCTCGTGGTAGCGGCCGTCGATGCGCTCGTGGCGCTTGTCCTTTGACGACGCGCGCGCGACGAACGCCTCGCTCGCCTCGACCGACGCGACCTTGTCGGCGCCGCCGTGCAGGCAGAGCAGCGGCAGGCGAAGCTCGGGCGCGCGCTCGAAGGCCTCGGCCTGCGCCGCGGTCGCCTCGGTGAACCAGCGGGCGGTGGCGTTCTTCACGCCGAGCGGGTCGACGTCGTACGCGTGCGCGATGGCCTCGTCGTGCGTGAGGTCGGCACCCTTGAGCCCCGTCGGCAGCCCGAAGGTCGGCACCAGCCGCGACATGAGGCGGCCGGCGATGCGCTTGGCCGCGGGCACCGAGAGCGCGAGCCCGAAGAAGGGGGACGAGAGCGCGACGCCGCGCATGCGCCCGGGCGCCGCGAGCGCGACGTGGGCCGTGATGAGCCCGCCGAGGCTGTGGCCGAAGACCACCGGGGGCGACGCGGCGTGCCACGCGACGTCGGCGTCGAGCGCGTCGAGGAGCTCGATCGCGTCGCGCACGTAGTCCGAGAAGTGCGCGACGTGCCCGCGCGGGCCCTCCGAGTGGCCGTGGCCGCGCAGATCCCAGGTGGCCACGAGCAGCCCGCGCGCCGTCCAGCCCGCGACGACCTCGTCGTAGCGGCCGCTGTGCTCGCCGTAGCCGTGCGTGAGCAGCACCGCACCCTTGGGTGCGCCGTCGGGGCGGTGCAGCCGCCAGGCGAGCACGGGGTCGCGCGGGTCGCGGCGGGCGAGGCGGTCGGTCGGCGTTGCGGTCACGGGGTCACCACCTTGGGGGGGCTGGTCTCGAAGGGGCGCGAGCCGGTGCGCACGCGCACGACGGTCGGCGCGGCGGCCGTGGCCTCGCCCGTCCAGGCGTTGAGGCTCCAGCGCACGCCGGCGTCGGGCGCGCGCACGCTCGCCTGCACGCGGTAGAGCCCGGGGCGATCGAACGTGTGGTCGGGGCACAGCTCGCCGAGCAGCACGTCGAGCGAGCGCGACGCGCCGGGGGCGATGCGGTCGAAGCGGTCGGGCACGAGCCCGCGGCGCGCGAGCGAGGGGCCGCAGTGGACCGTGGTGCCCGTGGGGGGGGC
>CAITLX010000872.1 GCA_903893335.1 uncultured delta proteobacterium
CCCGTGGCCCTGCGACGGTCCATAGCCGTGACCGCCGCCGCCGTGGCCGCGCGAGCCGCCGGGGGCCGCACCGCCGCGAGGCTGGCTGCGCGACGCGCCGCGCCCCTGTCCGTTGCGCTGCCCCTGACCCTGCCGCTGCAAGATCGGCTCGGCCTTCGCGCGCGGATCGGGGGTGAAACCTTCAATCACCTCCTTCGGGATGGTGCGCTTGATGAGGCGCTCGATGTCGGCGAGGAACGCGATCTCGTCGACGCAGACGAGCGAGATCGCCTCGCCGGTGGCCCCCGCGCGACCGGTGCGGCCGATGCGGTGCACGTAGTCCTCGGGCACGTTCGGCAGCTCGTAGTTCACGACGTGCGGGAGCTGATCGATGTCGATGCCGCGCGCGGCGATGTCGGTCGCGCAGAGCACCTGCAAGGTGCCGCTCTTGAACTCGGCGAGCGCGCGCGTGCGCGCCCCCTGGCTCTTGTTGCCGTGGATGGCGAGGGCGGTGATGCCGTCGCGGTTGAGCTGCTCGGCGAGGCGGTTGGCGCCGTGCTTGGTGCGCGTGAACACCAGCACCTGGTGCCACCGGTTGGTCTTGATCAGCTTCGACAAGAGCTCGCGCTTGCGGTCGCGATCGACGGGGTGGACCTTCTGGTTGATGATCTCGACGGTCGAGTTGCGGCGCGCCACCTCGATCATCGCGGGGGCGTTGAGCAGGGTGTCGGCGAGCGCCTTGATCTCGGCCGAGAAGGTGGCCGAAAAAAGGAGGTTCTGCCGACGCTTGGGCAGCAGCGCGAGGATGCGCTTGATGTCGCGGATGAACCCCATGTCGAGCATGCGGTCGGCCTCGTCGAGCACCAGGATCTCGACGTTCGACAGGTCGACGGCGCGCTGCTGGTGCAGGTCGAGCAGGCGGCCGGGCGTGGCGACGAGGATGTCGACGCCGCGCTTGAGCAGGATCATCTGCGGGTTGATGCTGACGCCGCCGAACACCACCGTGGACGAGTGGCGCAGGTACTTGCCGTACACGCGCACGCTCTCCTCGATCTGCGCGGCGAGCTCGCGCGTCGGCGCGAGGATCAGCACGCGCACGGGCTTGCGCCCGCTCGGCGTCAGCGGCACCGCGCGCGTCGAGAGCAGCTGCAGGATCGGCAGCACGAAGCCGGCGGTCTTGCCCGTGCCGGTCTGCGCGCCGGCGAGGAGATCGCCGCCGCCCAGCACGGCAGGGATCGCCTGCAGCTGGATCGGCGTGGGGGTGGTGTAGCCATGGTCGGCGACGGCGCGCAGGAGCTCCGCGCGGAGGCCAAGAGTATCGAAAGACATGTGTATTTCCGGAGTGCGAGGGCCTGTCGTCGCGCGAAGCGCGGGCCCTGGCTGAGGAGGGAGGAAGGGTGGGGAACGATGTCGACTCGGGGCGGGTCGACAGGGTCGCGCCCAGGGAGGAACAGGTGGTGCGGGGGGCCGGATCTTCGGCCGGACCGCGCCGTCCAGCGATCACTGTACCACGTCCGGCGCCGAAGCCCGAGCTCGATGCGCGCAACCCTCTCTCAGGAGAGTGCAGCGCTCGCGGCGCGTCACGCGAGCGTGACGAAACCCATCGGTATCCAGTGCGCGGCGCCGTCGGCGAAGGCCACGTGAACCTGCCCCTCGCCCATCGACTGCACCGTCCCGCGGTACCGGTCGCCGTCGCTCCACGCGACGAGGACGGCGGC
>CAITLX010000873.1 GCA_903893335.1 uncultured delta proteobacterium
GCTCAGAAGGCGTCGAGGCCCGTGAGGGCGCGGCCGAGCAGCAGCTGGTGCACCTCGTCGGTGCCCTCGTAGGTGTAGACGCTCTCGAGGTTGAGCATGTGCCGCACGACGGGGTAGTCGAGCAGGATGCCGTTGGCGCCGAGCAGCGCCCGCGAGGCGCGCGCGACGCGCAGCGCGACGCCCACGTTGTTGCGCTTGCACAGCGAGATCTGCGGCGCGGTCAGCTTGCCGGCGTCCTTGAGGCGGCCGAAGTGCAGCGCCATGATCTCACCCTTGGCGATCTCGCTGGCCATCTCGACGATCTGCGCCTGCACGAGCTGCTTCTTCGCGATGGGCACGCCGAACTGCACGCGCTCGCGCGTGTACGACACGACCGTGTCGTAGCAGGCCTTCGCGGCGCCGAGCGCGCCGAACGAGATGCCAAAGCGCGCCTGCGACAGGCAGCCGAGCGGACCGGCGAGCCCCTGCGCGCCGGGCAGCAGGTTGGCGTCGGGCACGCGGCAGCCCGCGAGCACGATCTCGCCGGTCGTGCTCGCGCGCAGCGACATCTTGCCCTCCATGCGCGGCGTCTCGAACCCGGGCGTGCCGCGCTCGACGACGAAGCCGCGGATCGACTCGGCGCCGCCGTCGCCCGTCTTCGCCCACACGACCGCGAGGTGCGCGAGCGGCGAGTTGGTGATCCACATCTTCGCGCCGTCGAGCACCCAGCCGTCGCCGTCCTTCTTCGCGCGCGTCTTCATCGAGCCCGGGTCCGAGCCGCTGTCGGGCTCGGTGAGCCCGAAGCACCCGATGAGCTCGCCGCGCTGCATGCCGGGCAGCCAGCGCTCCTTCTGCTCGGCGCTGCCGTACTTCCAGATCGGCCACATCGCGAGCGAGCCCTGCACGCTGCAGAAGCTGCGAAGCCCGCTGTCGCCGTACTCGAGCTCCTGCAGCGCGAGGCCGTAGGCGACGGCGTTCATGCCCGCGCAGCCGTAGCCGGTGAGGTGCGCGCCGAGCAGGCCCATCTCGGCGATCTCGGGCACGAGGTCTGTGGGGAACTCCTCCTTGGCGAACAGCGCGGCTGCGCGCGGCAGGTAGCGCTCGCGCACGAACCTGCGCACCGAGTCGCGCACGAGGCGCTCCTCTTCGGACAGCAGGCCTTCGATCGCCGAGAGCTGGTCGAGCGGGAGGGGGTCGCGCATGCCCCCTCTTGTACCACCAGACGCGGCGCAAACTTGGCCTTCGTGCCGCCGTTTCCCTACGATCGCAGGCAGTTCCGGAGGTCCCCGCATGCTCGTCCGTCGCCTCGCCGTCCTCGCCGCGCTCGCTCTCGCCGCCTGCTCGAAGAACCCCAGCGAAAAGCTGCAAGGCAAGTGGGTGGGCGATCACGTCGACAACCTCCCGGCCGAGCAGGTCGAGGCCGCGACGGGCTGGATCAAGGGCACCGCGCTCACCTTCGAGGGGGACAAGCTCACGGTGGCCATCCCCGCCGAGTCGACCCGCACCGGCACGTTCAAGGTCAAGGAGGGCAGCAAGGGCCCCGCGGTGCAGCTCGCCGTGACCGGCGGCGACGCCCCGGCCGAGGCCAAGCTCACGCTGTCGGACGACGGCAAGTCGCTGCGCTGGGACCTCGGCGAAGGCCGCGAAGCGACGCTGTTGCGCGCCAACTGACGCGCGCGTCACCGCGTCGGCGTCGCTCCAGCGAGTCGTCACCGCCTCGGCGGCGTCAGAGCAGCTCGCCGAGCGTGCGCGCGAGCGCGCGCGTCTCGAGGATGTTGTCCTCGATGGAGCAGTAGGTCCACCCGCCGTAGCGCCCCACGGGGTAGACGCCGCCCGCGGCGAAGATGGGCGCGAGGCGCGCGACCTCGCCGAGCGACGCGCGCGTGACGTGGACGTACGCCGGGTCCATCACGACCTCGTGCGACGCGACCAGCTGGTGGTCCTTCACGATGCCCTCGCGGCGCAGCCCCGAGAGCACGCGCTCGCGCAGCGCCTCGACGTCGATGGGGCCCTCCTTCGGGCAGCCGACCTCGACGTACAGGCTCATGCGCGGGTCGCCGAAGATGTTGTCGTAGAAGCCGACCCGGTAGAACGCGAGCGAGCGGTCGGGGAAGTACATCCAGTGCACGCCCTCGGGCCCCTTGCGGTCGAAGCCGAGGTTGAAGACGAGCACGCGGTTGTAGGTGAACGCGGCGCCGTCGTGCTCGAGCGCCGAGGCGCGCGCGAGCCGGTCGAGCGGCGCGGAGCTGACGAGCCGCTCGTAGCGCAGCTCGCGGCGGGTCGTGGTCGCGACGCGGCGGCGCAGATCGATCGACACCACGCGCTCGCCCAGGCTCACCGCGTCGGGGGGCAGATCGCGCAGCAGCGCGTGCACGTAGGCGATGGCGCCGCGCCGCGGGTAGGTGAACGTCGAGTTGTAGCTCGCGTTGTCGGGCGCCCGCATGTTGCGGATGACGTCGTCGATGTCGGCCTGGGGGAAGAAGCGCCCCATCGCGTCGACGTCGAGCGTGCCGAGATCGCACGCGTAGAGCTTCTCGTTGTACGGCACGAGGAACTTCTCGGCGATGGCGCGCCCGAACTTGCGGTGCAGCATCTCGTGGAAGCTCGCCGGGGGCGGGCCGCCGCGCTCGCGGAAGTAGAGGTCGTGGAGGCACTCGACGAAGTCCTCGCGCGGCAGCTGGTGGATGTTCTTCTGGAACGGGAAGTCGACGTCGAGCCCCGCGTAGCGGATGAACGACCGCTTCGCGACCGACACCACCTCGCCCTCGAGGCGCTCGCGCAGCCAGGCCTCGATGGCCGGGTGCTTGAAGTGGAAGAAGTGCCCCGAGTAGTCCCAGACGAAGCCGTCGCGGACGACCGTCTTGCAGTAGCCGCCGGGCTCCTGGTCGGCCTCGAGCACGCAGACCTCGGCGGAGCGACCCCGCCGGGCCCCCTCGGCGCGGATCGCGTTGGCGAACGACAGGCCGCTGATGCCGGCGCCGACGACCAGGTGCTGAACGGCCTCCATCGGCCAGAGACCCTGCCGCGAGCGAGAGGGCGCCGCAAGCGCGGCCACGCGCGTCGTTGACCCGGATCGGGCGGGGCGGTAGCGTTCGGCCCGAAATCGCCGTCTTCGCGGGTGTTCGCACGCATTGCCGCGCCGGTTTCACACCCCCCGGAGGAGTCCCATGCTCCGCAACGCGCTCCGCTTCGCTCCGCTCGCCCGTGCCTTGCTCTCGGGCGCCACCGTCATCGCCGCCGTCGCGGCCCCCTCGGCGCTCGTCGCCGGCTGCGCCGACGAGAGCCAGCCCGAGACGTGGGTCAAGCGCCTCGACGAGCCCGCGCAGCGCGCGCCCGCCATCAAGCGCCTCGTGCAGTTCTTCGAGGACGCGATGACGCGCGCGAACAAGAACCGCGAGGACCCGACCGTCAAGGCGCTGCTCGACAAGATCGCCGAGCCGCTCGCGAGCACCTACGCCACCGGCGCGCTCGACGAGAAGACGCGCGTCGACCTCATCAAGTTCCTCGCCGACACGCGCGACCCGCGCGCGAAGGCTGCGCTCGCGAAGGCGTGCACCGAGTTCGGCAAGGGGGGCAACGCGAGCGAGGACGACGTGCGCTGGGCGGCCCCCGCCATCGGCGCGCTCAAGCTCCAGGACGCCGCGCAGGCGCTGGGCGAGGCGTTCGTGAAGCTGCAGGCGGGCACCCAGAAGGGCTCGCAGGCCTACAAGAATGTCCACGACGCGATGCTCCAGCTCAAGAGCCCGGTCTGGAAGCCCGTGCTGCTCGAGCGCCTCGCGCGCCCCATCGAGATCCCCTCGGGCGCGAGCGATGCGACGCGCGTCGCTCCGTTCCAGAACGAGCTGTTCTGGCAGACGACCTCCGCCGAGCTGCTCGGCGAGCTGCGCGAGCCGAGCGCGGTCAAGCCCCTGCTCAAGATCGTGATGACGCCGGCGAAGGCCGACGTCGCGGCGACCGCCATCATGGCGCTCGTGAAGATCGGCAAGGACGCCGTGCCCGAGCTCGTCGCCGCGCTCACCGGCCAGGACGCCGATCTCGTCGCGTACGCCAAGACGGTCTCGGGGGGCGACCCGAAGCTGACCACGTCGCACGTCCGCTCCGCGGCGCTCGTGCTCGGCACGATCGGCCGGGCCGAGGCCGCCGCGCCGATGGCGCAGGTGCTCGCCTCGAGCGAGTCCGAGGTCGACCGCGCGATCGTCGCGCGCGAGCTCGCGAAGATCGTCGGCGCGCCCACCGCCGAGAGCACGTTCCAGGCGGCCTTCGAGAAGATCTCGCCGAGCACCACGATCCCCGGCGGCGGCGGGTCGGACAACGCCCGCATGGAGCTCGCCGAGAGCGCGAGCCGCTTCTACGACCCGCAGCTGGTGCCGTGGCTGCTCAAGCAGGTGAAGGACGCCAAGGGGGGCGAGGGCGAGAAGGACATGGTGCAGGCCACCGCCCTGCTCAGCGCCATCAAGCTCATGACCAAGGCGCAGATCGCCGACGTCAAGCCCGTGGTCGAGAAGGAGGGCTCGCCGCTGGAGAAGGACGCCTTCACGCGCGCGAGCGATCTGCTCGGCAAGTGCGGCGACGCGACCGCTTGCTACCTCTCGAAGCTCCAGGAGCCCGGCTCGCAGGAGAAGGCGACGCAGTTCATCGGCATCAAGGCCGCCTACATGCTGGGCGTGCTGGGCAACGCCGACACCGCGCGCGAGATCGCGCAGCAGATCCAGAAGGTGCGCCAGGCCGCCGTCCGCTTCGCGGCGGTGTCGGCCATCGACCACCTCGCGGTGACGGCGCCGGGCCCGGTCATCGATCTGCTGCAGAAGGCGGTCGACGAGAACAAGTCCAAGGGCGACGCGAACATGATGCAGGCCGACTCGTCGGTCGGCCAGGTCCTCTACCGCCTGCGCGCGCGCTGAGCGCCGCGCGAGCCGCGCCGGTCGAACCGAGAGGCTCGACCGAGCGCGATCGAGCGGAGAGGCTCGGCCGAGCGCGAGCGCGCGCCTACGAGGCGAGGCGAGGGCCGAGCACGAGCACGGCCTTGCCGGCGCGGCTCTCGGTCTTCGCGCTCGCGACGCCCTCCTTGCGGGCGAAGCCGGCGAAGTCGTTCTCGTGCGCGTCGAGGTGGGCGCTGAAGCGCCGCCAGATGGCGCGCGCCTCCTCGTCCGGGAGCGTGCGTCCGTCGGCGATGACGACGAGCCGCGCGTCGCCGCTCACGTCGCACCCCCTTGCGCCGCCGCGTCGGGCGCGACCGCGCGCAGGATCTCGGCGGCGTGGCCGACGGGCGAGACGCTCGGCCAGACCTGCTTCACGCGCCCCTCGCGGTCGAGCAGGTAGGTCACGCGCTGCGCGAAGCCGAACACGCGCGGGACGCCGAACTTCTGGCAGAGCGCGCCGTCGGGGTCGGCGAGCAGCAGGAAGGGCAGGTGGTGGTGCTCGGCGAACGCCTTGTGCGACGCCGCGTCGTCGGTCGAGACGCCGAGGACCACGACGCCCGCCTGCTGGAGCGGCGCCCACGAGTCGCGCAGCTCGCACGCCTCCTTGGTGCAGCCCGGCGTCTCGTCGCGCGGGTAGAAGTAGACGACGACGTAGCGGCCGCGCAGCGAAGACAGGCGCACCGTCTGGCCGTCGTGCGCGACGGCCTCGAAGTCGGGCGCCGCGCGACCTACGGGCAGCAGCGCCGCGCGGTCGGCGCAGCCGACCAGGGCGAGCGCGCCGAGCGCGAGGGAGGATGCCGTGAGGCTTCGAGCTGTCATTGAATGCCGAACTCCTTGAGCCGACGGTAGAACGTGCGCCTCGGCATCCCCACCATGGCAGCTGCGCGCACGCGGTTCCAGTTGCAGGCCGCGAGCGCGGCGAGGACGCGCTCCTTCTCGCCGTCGCGGTGCAGCGCGAGCGAGCCTGCGGGCTGCGACGGCTCGAGCGCCGGGCGGCGCTGGGCGGGGTGCGCGAGGTCGAAATCGTCGGGGCCGAGCTCGCTCTCGTCGCTCGTCACCCAGGCGTTGAGCAGCACGTTCTCGAGCTGGCGCACGTTGCCGGGCCACGGCACGCCCTGGAGCTTGCGCATCGCCTCGCGCGACACCGTCTTGCGCTCGCGGCGGAAGCGCGCCGCGAAGATGCCGAGGAAATGATCGACGAGCGGCGGGATGTCGCCCGGCCGCTCGCGCAGCGGCGGCAGCCGCACCTCGACGACGTTGAGGCGAAAGAAGAGATCGTCGCGGAAGGTGCCGGCCGCGACCATCTGCGCCAGATCGCGGTTGGTCGCGGCGATGACGCGCACGTCGACGGGCAGCTCGCGCGCGCCGCCGACGGGGCGCACGACGCGCTCTTGCAGCACGCGCAGCAGGCCCGCCTGCATCTTGTGGGGCATCTCGCCGATCTCGTCGAGCAGCAGCGTGCCCCCCTCGGCCTCGCGGAACACGCCGCGCCGATCGCGGTCGGCGCCGGTGAACGCGCCGCGCACGTGCCCGAACAGCTCGCTCTCGAGCAGCGACTCGGGGATGGCGCCGCAGTTGACCGCGAGGAAGGGCTTCTTGCCGCGCGGGCCGGCCTCGTGCAGCGCGCGCGCGACGAGCTCCTTGCCCGTGCCGCTCTCGCCGGTCAGCAGCACGGGCACGTCGGTGTCCTTCACGCGCGAAACGAGCGCGTACAGGCGCCGCATCGGCTCGCTCGTGCCGACCAGCCCGCGCCAGCCGAAATGGCCGCGCAGCACCTCGCGCGTCGAGCGCAGATCGCGCCGCGTCGCGTCGAGCTGCGCGGTGCGCCGGCCGAGGGCCTCCTCGAGCCGCTCGTGGGCCGCGACCAGCTGACGGTTGCTCTCGGCGAGCTCGGTCGCGCGCCGCGCGCTCTCGGTGACCAGACGCGCGTTCTCGATGGCGATCGCCGCCTGGTCGGCGAACGCCGCGAGCGCCGGCAGCTCCATGTCGAAGCGCGCGCCGGGGCGTATGCGCGTCTCGACGTACAGCGCGCCGACCGCCGGCCCCGCGGGCGCGCGGATGGGCACGCACGCCACCGACTGGAGCATCAGCTGGTGGACCGAGATGAAGTCCGCCATGCGGTCGTCGTCGCGCGCGCTGCGGCTCACCACCGCCTCGCCCGACCGCACCACGCGCTCGGCGATGGAGCGCGAGAAGCGCGCGTGCGGGTCGTCGCCGCCGCGGTCGCGCGACGCGTGCACGACGAGCTCGCCGGCGTCGTCGGCGAGGATGACGAACCCGCGCTCGGCGCTGGTCAGCGCGATGGCGTGATCGACGACGCGCTCGAGCAGCCGCGCGAGGTCGTGCTCGGCGGCGAGCTCGCGGTTGATGGAGAGGATGCGCACGAGGCGGTCGTCGGGGGGCGCCGCGTGCGCGGTCGTGACGGTGGCGGGGCGGCCGTGGGCGGTCGTGCCCGGCGTCGCGACCTCGCGCAGCGCGCGCCGCCGCGGATCGTCCCAGTAGACCTCGCGCAGATCGCGCGGCAGGCGCGCGGCGAACGACTCGTGCAGCGAGAGGGCCTCCTCGGCGTCGCGCCGCGCACGCATCGGCTGGCCTGCCTCTCCGGCCAGGCGCGCGCGCGCCTCGAGCACGCGCGCGACCCACTCGCGCCGCTCGGTGGCGCGCGCGACCGCGAGGGCCTCGTCGCACGCGTCGAGCGCGCCCGTCTCGTCCCCCGCGAGCCGCCGCACCTCGGCGCGCGCGAGGGCGACCAGCGGCGCGTGCGACGCCTCGCCCGCGAGCGCC
>CAITLX010000874.1 GCA_903893335.1 uncultured delta proteobacterium
CGCGCGCCGGCTGCGACGCCTGCTCGGTCTGCGCGAGGCCGTGCCGGGCGACTTCGTCAGCGCGCAGGTCGTCGCGAAGGATCTGAACACCTTCTTCCGAATCGCCACCGTGGCGCTCGATCGCGCCGGCCACGACGTGCGCTCGAAGATGCCCGTCATCTCGCAGGACGGCGTGGTCGGGCAGGTGCAGCGCGTGGCCGGCGACCGCGTCGAGGTGCAGCTCGCCGTCGACGCATCGAGCGGCATCGACGTCATCGACGAGTCGTCGGGCGCGCGCGGCTTCGTCGTGGGCACGGGCGACCCGGCTCGGTACGCGTGCCGCGTCGAGCTCGTGCAGCGCACCGACGAGGTCGCGGTCGGCGACCTGCTGGTCACGAGCGGCGTCGGCCGCGCGTTCCCGCGCGGCGTCCCGGTGGCGCGCGTCACGCGGGTCGAGAAGCGCGAGTTCGGCATGTACCAGACGGTCGAGGCCAAACCGACGGTCGACTTCTCGCGCCTCGAGGAGGTGCTCGTGCTCACCTCGCCACCGACCGACGAGGTGACCCCGGTGGCCCCGCGCGGCGGCAAGTAAGAGAGGCCGCGCGTGCGCAACACGGCTTTTCTCGTGGTCGGGCTCCTGCTGCTCGTCGTGCAGGCCAACCTCTTTCGCGTGCTCGATCACCTGCCGCTGCACGGGGCCACGCCGAGCCTCGTGCTGCCGATCATCGTGTTCATGGGCGTGCACGAGTACTCGATGGCCCGCGGCGCGGCGCTCGCGTGCGTGCTCGGCTACGCGGTGGACCTGCTGGCCGGCGCGCCCATCGGCATGTTCGCGTTCGTGTCGGTCGTGATCTTCACGATGGCGCGCGCGGCGGGCGTGCGGCTCGTCGCGCAGACGATGCTCACGCAGGTCGCGCTCGCGTTCGCCTTCGCGCTCGTCGAGGGCGTCACGGTGCTCGCGCTGCTCGCGGTCTTCGGGCGCGACCCCCTCGGCCCGCGCGCGCTCGTGTCGTCGCTGGTGCCGCACGCGCTGGCGACCGCCGTGGTCGCGCCCTTCGTCTTCCGCCTCGCCGAGCGGCTGCACCAGGCGACGAGCACCGCGCCGCGCTCCGACGTGGGAGGTGTCCGTTGATGCACCTCGTGCAGCGCTCGGACGTCGGCGAGTTTCGCCGGCGCTACAAGTGGATGACCTTCGCCGTCCTGCTCGCGATGGCCGGGCTCGTCGCGCGTCTGTTCCAGCTTCAGGTCGTCGAGGGCGAGGGCTACCGCGCCGAGGCCCGCAAGAACATCGTGCGCGAGGTGCGCCTGGCGACCACGCGCGGCGTCATCCGCGACGCGCGCGGGCGCGTGCTCGCGACCAGCCGCCCGTCGTACGACGTCTACGTCGTGCCCGGGCGGCTCGACATGAAGGAGACGTGGCCCGACCTCGCGGCGTACATGCGCCTGTCGCCCGACGACCGCGCGCGCATCGAGAAGCGGCTCGCGGAGATCCGCGCCGAGGAGGGGCCGCGCAAGCTCCAGCAGATCCTCGTGCACGAGGACGTCTCGCGCGACGTCGTCGCGACGCTCGAGACGCACGCGAGCGAACTCCGCGGCGTGGACGTCGTCCCGGTGCCCGTGCGCTCGTACCCCTACGGCGAGCTCGGCGCGCACGTGCTCGGCTACATGGCGCAGATCGACGCCGAGAGCCTCGCGCGAGCGCGCGCGCAGGAGTACTTCGAGGGCGATCGCGTCGGCGCCGCCGGCGTCGAGCGCGCGTGGGAGAGCTACCTGCGCGGCACCCGCGGCTGGGAGAAGGTGGTCGTCGACGCGCGCGGCACGCGGCGCGCGGGGCCCGACGCCGAGAAGCTGCTCGAAGAGCCACGCCGGCGCGACCCGGTGCCGGGCCGCGATCTCCGCCTCACGATCGACACCGACCTCGAGCAGTCGATCGAGAAGGCGATGCGCGGGCAGGTGTCGGGCGCGGTGTCGGTCGTCGAGGTGCGCACGGGGCGCCTGCTCGCGATGTACTCGAAGCCGTCGTACGACCCGAATCAGCTCTCGGGCGCCGAGGGCATCGAGGCCATCCGCAGCGGGTTTCGCCGCCTGAGCACCGACCCGCTGCAGCCGCTGCTCGACAAGACGATGTCGGGCGCCTACCCGCCGGGCTCGACCTTCAAGCCCTTCTCGGCGCTCGCGGGCCTCGAGGAGAAGCTCATCGACGCCAAGACGCGCGTGCGGTGCCGGGGCTTCTACGAGTTCGGCCGGCGCGTGTTCCGCTGCAAGCACGTGCACGATCTCATCGCGCTGCACGAGGCGATCGTGCAGTCGTGCAACGTCTACTTTTACCACCTCGCCGAGACGGTCGGCATGGACCGCATCGCGAAGATCGCGATGGACTTCGGCCTGGGTCAGCGCACGGGCGTCGGCGTCAACCCCGAGACGGGCGGGCGCATCCCCACGCACGCGTGGACGACGCTGCACCACAAGGGGCAGTTCCGCGTCGGCTACACGCTCAACGCCGCGATCGGGCAGGGCGCCACCACCGTCAGCGTGCTCCAGCTCACGCTCGCCTACGCGGCGATGGCGAACGGCGGCACGCTTTACCAGCCGCAGATCGTGCGCGCGGTCGAGACGAGCGACGGCGCCGTCGTGCAGGACTTCGCGCCGCGCGTGCGGCGCACCGTGTCGGTCGCGCCCGAGAACCTCGCGTTCGTCGACGCCGCGCTCCAGGGCGTCGTCACCGAGGAGGGGGGTACCGCGTTCCACGAGCGCCTCAACGACGTCGACATCGCGGGCAAGACGGGCACCGCGCAGACGGCGCACAGCGCGCAGGTCGGCGAGGATCCGAGCCGCGTCTGGTACTTCAACCGCGACCACGCGTGGTTCGCCGGCTTCGCGCCCTACAAGAGCCCCGAGATCGCCATCGTCGTGCTCATCGAGCACGGCGGGGCAGGCGGGCGGGCCGCGGCGCCGGTAGCCATGCAGGTCGTACGCGACTACCAGAGGCTGCAGGCCGCGCGGCTCGCGGGCGTCGCTCCCGGGCGCGCCCCGGCGGCCCCCGGCGGGAGGCGACCGTGATCGACGCAGGCCCGAGCTTCCGCATCCGCGACCGCTTCGACTGGGCGCTCTTCATCGCCGCCGCGGTCATCTGCGTCGTCGGCGTCATCAACCTCTACAGCGCGACGAGCGTCTACACCGGCGCGCGCGCCGAGTTCTACGTCAACCAGGTGTACTGGCTCGGCGCCGGAGCCATCCTCGGCGCGGCGGTCGCCGCCATCGACTACCGGCACCTCGAGCGCCTCGCGTACCTCATCTACGCGTTCGGCGTCCTCTTGCTCGTGCTCGTCTTCATCCTCGGGCGCGACATCCGCGGCTCGGCCCGGTGGATCGTCGTCGGCTCGTTCCAGTTCCAGCCGAGCGAGTTCATGAAGCTCGGCCTCATGATCGCCCTCGCGCGCTTCCTCCACGACGATCCGCGCGCCGAGAACCGCAGCCTGCGCGACCTCATCGTGCCGGGCCTCCTCGCCGCCGTGCCCGTCGGCCTCGTGCTCCGGCAGCCCGACCTCGGGACGGCGATCATCCTCATGGCGATCTTCGGCTCGATCGTCGCGCTGCTGCGGCTGCCGAGGTCGAGCGTCGTGTGGCTGACCATCGTCTCGGTGCTGGGGGGAGCGTCGGCGTGGGCGTGGGGTCTCAAGCCGTACCAGCGCCAGCGCATCGCGTCGTTCCTCAACCCCGAGGCCGACATCCGCGGCGCGGGCTGGCACGCGCACCACGCGCGCGTCGCCATCGGCAACGGCGGGACGCTCGGGCAGGGCTTCATGCAGGGGACGCAGAACCAGTACAAGTTCCTCCCCGATCAGTTCTCCGACTTCCCGTTCCCGGTGTTCGCCGAGGACTGGGGCTTCGTCGGCGCGCTCGTGCTCGTCGGCCTCTACACCTTCGTGAGCCTCTGGGCGATCCACGTCGCCTCGCAGGCGAAGGACCGCTTCGGCGCGGCGCTCGCGGTCGGCGTCGGCGCGCTCGTCTTCTGGCACGCGTTCATCAACATCGGCATGGCCATCGGCGTGCTGCCCGTGGTCGGCGTCACGCTGCCGCTCTTCTCGTATGGCGGCTCGTCGGCCATCACGATCCTCGTCGGCCTCGGGCTGCTGATGAACGTGTCGATGCGCCGCCACAGGTTCGCCCCCGTTCGACGCGGGTGAGCGCGCGCGTGCCGGCGCGTGCGGTGTGCCGCGACCGGGCGCGAGCTCAGCGCGCGTAGCGCGCCGTCAGCGTGAGCTCCGCGCCGTCCTCGCGGGGCAGGTCGGCGACGACGTAGCGATCGACGTCCCAGACGAGCCAGCGCGCGCTCGCGCTGTCGAGCGGCTCCGAGAAGTGGAACAGCGCTTCCATCGGCTGGCCGGCGTCGTCGACGCGCGTGACGATCGCGCTCACGCCGTCGAGGTCGATCCGGTCGCCCGCGCGCGAGCGCTCGGCTGGGCCGCGGTGCACGCGGTTGTAGGGGTTGTCGAGGAAGCCGCCAGCAGGCGCGAGCGCGAGCGTGTGCGCGTCGTGGCGGCGTACGACCAGCGGCGACGGCCCGGCGCTCAGGCAGAGGTCGGCGCGCGGGCGCGGGCCGTCCTCGAGGTAGCCGAGGCCGATGGCGAAGGTGCACGCGAACGCCTCGGGGCCTCGGAGGACGAACGCGCGCTCGTCGCGCGCGCCCGAGGGGTGGAGATCGCGGCTCGCGCGGCGGATGAGCTTGGCTGCGTCGGGGATGGCGCGGCTGCGCGCCGGCATGCGCGCCGCGGCGACGCCGACGTGCAGCACGAGCACCGCCGCGACGAAGGAGGCGAGCAGGGCGCGCTGCAAGCTCCCCCCCACGCGACGCTCGACCCGCTCGCAGCCCCACGCGACGGCCTCGGCGAGCACGGCTGCGACGCCGACGTCGAGCACGAGCAGGAGTCGGTCGCTCGGCGGCGCGATCGCAGCCCCGACGCTCATCGCGAGCGTGCCCAGCGCGAAGGCGCGAGCGACGGGGCGCGCGCGAAGCACCGGCACGAGCACCAGGGCGAGCAACGCGAGCGCGATCGCCGCCTGCGCGGTGATGGCCACCCCCTCGGTCGGGCCGAGCCGCACCCACGCGTCGCTGTCGGGCCACTTGAACGCCGCAGCCGAGAGCAGCACGACCACGCGGCTCGCGAGCTCGCGCGCGGTCGCGAGCGAGGCGTGCGCGAGGCCGAGGTAGGCGGAGGTCGAGGCCGTGCCGTAGCCGAGCGCAGCGCGCAGGGCGACCCAGCCGAGCGCAGCGACGACCGACGGCGCGACGGCGCGCACGCGGCGCGACGTCGGCGCGCCCGAAGCGAAGAGCGCGAGGCAAGCCAGGTACACCACGGCGGCGATGCCCACTTCGGACGACGCGAGCGCGCCGAGCGTGGCGAGCGCGGCGAACGCCGAGTCGCGCGCGCGCCCCTCGGGGCGGAGGGCGCGCAGCCCGGCGAGCCCCGCGACGGCGACGAACAGCGTGGCGAGCAGCGCGTTGCGGTTGGCGATCCACCCGAGCGTCAGGCCGTGCGCGTCGTTCAGGGCGAACAGCAGCGCCGCGAGCCCGGCGGTGGCGCGCGAGGGCGTCGCGGCGCGGTAGAGCGCGGCCACCGCGAGCACGAGCAGGCCGTACGCGAGCAGGTTCTCCGCGTGCATCCAGCCGAGCGCGGACGGCCAGGCGCGGTAGTCGAGGCAGTGGGTCGCCGACGCGAGCGGTCGCAGGAAGGCGAGCTTGAGGTGCGGCGAGGCCCACCAGGGCACGAGGCCGACCCAGCGGGCGCGGCCGAGCTCGACGGGCGAGCCCGAGGCCCAGTGGAAGAGGTCGAGGCAGCCTGGGGCGGTTCCCGGCAAGGCGCGCACCCACGCGCGCTGCACGTAGTCGTCGGTCGCGAGCCCGCTCGTGAGCGAGGGGCTGGCGAGCGCGCACGCGACCGCCGCCGCCGCGAAGGGGAGCGCGCGGTGCGCGAGCAGGGCCCGGATGCGCGCCGAGGCCTGCACCGTCACTCGATGGGCTCGAGGCGCGGGCGCTCGCGCAGCTCGTCGCGGCGCACGTAGACCTCGAGCGGCGACGGCGCGTTCCAGAAGCGGCTCTCGTAGGTCGAGTCGAGCCGGTAGGCGTTCGGCAGGTGCCAGTGCAGGACGGCGTGGTTGAACAGGCCCGCGGGGGAGCCGTCGGCCCATATGTGGTACATGCGCTGCCATTCGTCCTCGTGCGCGGGGTACACGACGACGACCTTGGGCGGGTCGGACTCGAACGCCTGCAAGTCGCTCGCGAGGCAGCGCTCGGGGTACTGGTCGACGAAGAGGATGGCGCCGCAGTAACTCGGGCGCGGACGGCCGACGAGCATCGCGAACGAGACGTCCTCGGGGAGCACGAGCACGCGGTCGTCCGGCGCGGTGATCTCGCGCACGCGCGCGGCGGCGCGCACGATCTCGTTGCCGCGCTCGCTGACGTACATGCCGGCCCAGAAGCTGCCGTCGCGCACGGGAGTGCGGGCGTCGAGCCAGCGCTGCATCTTGCCGCCGAGCATCGCGGAGAAGAGCGTGGCGAACGCGAGCCAGCGCAGCGCGGGGCGGCGCGCGTGCGTCGTGGCGACGAACAGCGCGGTCAGCGCGACCGCGGTGATCGGGTTGTTGTCGTAGAAGAAGCGCACCTCGGGGACCGAGGCGTTGTGGAAGGTCGCGCCGACGAGCGCGGCGAGGACGAGTGCCGTGAAGGCGTGGCGGCGCGGGTCGGTCGATGCGCGCCGCACGAGCGAGCCGACGGCGGCGCCGACCGCGAGGGCGAGCCCGAGGAAGGGGAGCCAGCGGCCGACCGCGTGGGGGATGCCGAAGACGCCCACCGACTTGAAGTGCCCGACGAACATGGCGACGCCGGCCGCGCAGACGCCCACGACGATCGCCGCGAAGAGCAGCAGCGCTCGCCACGACGGCGCGGCCCCCGGCGTCTCGTCGTCGAGGCGCGGGCGCTCGGAGCGCGTCGTGATGCCGCGCGCCACGAGCGCGCCGAAGGCCGCGACGAGCAGCGGAAGCTGCACCGTCGGCTCGCTGGTGGCGTAGCCCAGCATGCGGGGGCCGAGCACCCGCAGGCCCCCCTTGAGCTTCGAGCCGTCGAGGTAGACGACCTGGACGAACGACGCCGCCGAGCCGCCGGCGAGCGTCACGAGCGCGAGGGTGACGCCGACGCCGAGGGCGGCCGAGGCCGCGAAGGTGACGAGCGCGGGCACGGCCCCCTTCGCCTCGCGACGCCGCGCGACGGCGAGAAAGAGCAGCGCGAGTCCGCCGCCCACGATCGCCCCCGTCGAGGTGCTCTGCTTGAAGAGCGAGCCGAGCCCGGCGAGCGCGCCCGCGCCTGCGACGAGGGCGAGCGGCGCCCGGCCTCCGCGGCTCCAGCGCGCGAGCGCAGGGGCGAGCAGCGCGAGCGAGGCCCAGGAGAAGACCTGCGCGGTGTGGTCGTAGGCGAGCTCCTTCGGCAGCTGCAGCACGACCGCGAGGCTGCCGGCGGCGACGAAGAGCGCGTCGAGGCGCGACGCGAAGGGGGCGGCGATCGCGTACGCGAGCAGCGCCATGAGCAGGTGGCAGGCCGCGCAGACGGCGGCCTCGTGCAGCGACGCCGAGCGGCCGGTCGCGCGCTCGATGGCGGCGAGCACCCAGAGGCTGCCGGGCGGGATCGGCAGCACGAGGTCGCGAAAGGGGACGGCTCCCTCGACCACTCGGTGCGCGAGCGCGCTCGTCCACCCCGAGAACTCGAGGTCGGACCACATGTTGTTGGTCAGGTGGCGGACGTAGTGCGAGGCGAACGAGAGGAAGCCTCCCGCCAGCGCGAGCAGACCGAGGACGGATCGGAGCCTGCCGCGCGGGTCGCGGCTGGTGCCCTTCGGGGGTGCGCTCACGCGGGACGTCCGCTCCCGTCGATGGGTTTGCTCGCGTCGGCCGAGCCGCCGCCGTGGACTGTCTTGCTCGTCTCGAGCGAACCGCTCGCGTAGCCCCACCGCAGCAGCGCCTGGACCGGAGCGGCCCGGTAGAGCCCGAGCGAGACCAGGGCGCGCACGCCGTCTTGCACCAGTGCGCGCATGCGCGCGGGTCGGTCGAGCACGGCGGCGCACGCGCGCTCGTACTCGCGCACGGCGTCGTCGCCGACGCCCCCCGCTGCGAGGTGCTTGGCCGCGATCGTCCCCGCGAGTCGTCCGGTGTGCAGCGCCTGCCAGATGCCCTCGCCGGTGAGGGGGTCGATGGCGCGCCCCGCGTCGCCCGTCAGCAAGAGCCCGGGCACGCCGCGGCGGCGGCTCAGCGCGCCGGCGAGCGGCAGCGCCCAGCTGCGCACGGTTCCGACGCGCTTGGCCGGGCCGAAGCGCGCGGCCTCGCGCGCGAGGAACGCGTCGAACAGCGCGCGCAGCCGGCTGGGGCTCGACGCGTAGGCGTCCGAGCGCAGGTAGACGCCGACGTTCGAGAGCCCCTCGACCGCAGGGAAGATCCAGCCGTAGCCGCACGGGAGATCGGCGTGGAAATGGTGCTCGCTCCAGCCCTCGCGCGGGCCCGGCGCGACGCCCTCGAAGTACGCGGTCGCCGACACCGCCAGCGTTCGGCCGCGGGGGTAGGCCTCGCCCAGCGCCTCCCAGCCGATCGAGCCCGGTCCGTCGGCGGCGATGACCGTGCCGGCGCGCCAGCGCCCCGCGTCCCCCTCGGCGCCGACGACGCGGCCCCCCTCGGACAGGAGTCGGCGCACCATGACCCCCTCGTGCACCTCGGCGCCTGCGCGCTCGAGCGCGCGTCGGAGCAGGAGGTCGAGCGCGAAGCGCGGCACGATGCGGCCCGGCTCGTCGCCGTAGCTGCGCCCGATGGTCGCGCCGTCGGGGAAGATCGCCAGGGCCCCGGCGACGCTGGCGCTCGGCGTCGCGGCGAGGTCGCCGGGGGCGAGATCGTCGACGAGCGCGACGGCGCGGTTGGAGAGCGCGTCGCCGCACGTCTTGTGGCGAGGGAAGCGCGCGCGGTCGAGCACGACGACGCGCGCTCCGGCGCGCGCGAGCTCGATGCCGGCGGCCGCACCCGAGGGGCCGGCGCCCACGATCAACACGTCGCACTTGCCGCTGGAATCGAGCATCGAGGGGTCCGTCATCGTATCAGGTCGCCGGTGAGCCGATCGAACGCCGCGCGGTAGCCGGTGCTGTCGGGCGACTTGCCCGAGCATCGCGCCGTCAGCTGGTGCGGGCCCGCGGAGAGGTCGCGCGGGGCCGCGACGATGCCTCGGCGAAACCGAGGCGACGGGGCATAGCCCTCGACCGGGGCGAGGGGCTCTCCGTCGAGCAGCAGGTCCCACTCGCCGTAGTCGGGGCCGGCGAGCCCATCGACGCGCAGCGCGTAGCGCCCCGCGAGCGCGACATCGAAGGGGAGATCGATCGAGCCGCCTGGCGAGGCCTCGAACACGAACAGCGCCCAGTCGCCGCTCGTCGCGACGCCGCAGGCGGCCGTGGTGTCGATCGCGCTCGCGCCGACGCCGTGCGGGCGCTGCAGCGACGGCCACGCGCGCTCGAGCTCGACCGAGAGCTCC
>CAITLX010000875.1 GCA_903893335.1 uncultured delta proteobacterium
CGCCTCGAGTAGACGCGGTAGCTGTTGCTGTAGTCGTGCACCGCGGGGTCGAAGAGCGCGCGCAGCATGCCGCTGTAGACGCGGCTGCCCAGGCGGCGGACCAGGGGGCGCCCCTCGACGCGCGAGCCGGGCACGTACTTCGACGCGATGACGACGTCGGCGCCGACGCCGATGCGGCGCGCGGCCTCGAACAGCTCGCGCGGGTCGTTCGCGCCGTCGGCGTCGAAATCGACGAACGTCGTGTGGCGCGTGTGCGCGACGAGCCAGGCGAGGCCCGCGCGCGACGCGCCGCCGCGTCGGCACCCGCGCCCCTGGCGCTCGCGCTGAAGGAGGTGCAGGCGCGGGTCGCTCTCCATGCGCGCGCGTACGAGCTCGACGGTGCCGTCGGTGCTGCCGTCGTCGATGATGCACACGGTGTGCGGGGCGTCGCCGAGCACCGCCGCGATCTCGTCGAGCAGCGGGCCGAGAGCGACGCGCTCGTTGAGCACCGGCACGCAGAGGCCGATGTCGAGAGGGCTGAGCGACGTGGTCACGTGGCGGTCAGGACGCGCCGACGCCGATGGGCACGACGTCGACGCCAGGCTGCTGCGGCACGTAGCGGAACGGGTCGAGCACGACCGAGCCCGGCTCGTAGCCGAACGAGCGGAAGGCCTCGTGGCGCGTGCCGACGAAGTAGCAGAACGGGCGACCGGCCGGGCGCGACGCCGCGGGGTCGATCTGCGGGTCCCACGACGTGACGTGCACGCCGCGCTGCTCGAGCAGGTGGCAGAGCAGCCGCGCGGGGCTCCCCGTCTCGATGTCGCTCTCGGGCTTGAACGAGCGACCGAGCACCACGACGTCGCGGCCGTGCGCGTGGGCCTGCACCAGATCGGCGAGCCAGGCCGTCTGGCGCTCGCGCTGGAGCATCACGCTCTCGAACCAGTCGAACGACAGCCCGAGCGAGCGCGACAGGTGGCTGAGCGCGATGTTGTCGCGCGGGTGGCACGCGCCGCCGTCGCCCATGCCGCCCGAGAGGTAGCGGTCGGAGATGACGCGCTTGGTGCCCAGCTTGAGCGCCGAGAGCACCGTGTCTACGTCGGCGCCCGGCACGCGGTGGCAGATCTCCATCGCGGTGTTGGCGAACGCGATCTTGGTCGAGACGAACGTGTTGTAGAGGACCTTGATGAGCTCGGCGTTCTCGATCGACGTGGCGACGACGGGAGCGCCGCCGAGCGAGGCGTAGAGCGCGCGAAGCGGTTCGGTGTGCGCCTCGTCGTCGGCGCCGAGCAGCACGAACTCGGGGTGCAGGAAATCGGCGATGGCGGTGCCCATCGCGATGAAGAACGGGTTGTAGCAGAGGCGCGAGAGCGGCCCGAGCAGCGGCACGATGTCGCGGCGCAGCGTGCCGGGGAGCACGGTGGAGACGACGACCACGACGCGCGGCACGCCGTGGCGCTCGACCGCGGCGGCCACGTCGCGCATGCCCGCGATGAGGCGCGTGTAGTCGAAGTCGCGGCGCTCGGCGGGCAGCGGCGTCACGCCCTCGAAGCGCGGGTCGTGCGGCGTCTGGATCGTGACGAAGACGAGGTCGGAGCGTCGCACCACCTCGTCGAGCGAGAGCAGCTCGATGCCCGTCTCGTCGAGCAGCGGCTGCGCGCCCTCCTCGCGGTGGACCATCGTGCGGGTCTGCAAGGTGCGCGCGACGGCCGGGTCCGGATCGCAGCCGACGACCTCGTAGCCACGGGCCTCGACGGCCATCGCGATGGGGAGCCCGAGCTTGCCGAGGCCGACGAACCCGATGCGCATCGCCTGCGTGGGGAGGGGGCGGCTCATCGGCGCGCGAGTATGCAGGATTCGAAACGGTGCCGCCAGCCGCCTCACGGGGAGCGGCGCGACGATTCGCCGTGCTTGCGCCAGCGCTCGCGGAAGTAGCCGAGGTCGGCCGCGCCCGCCGCGACGAGCGCGCCCGATGCGCGCGCCTCGACCGCGAGCCGCTGCACCTGGAGGTGGACGCCGAGGTCGAGCGCGGGCGCGCCGGCGAGCGGCGGGAGCGCGAGCACCACCAGGCCGTCGGCTGCGAGCCGCTCGACCCACGCCGCCGCGGGGAGCTGCCCCTCGGCCTCGGTGGGGACGAGCGCGAGCGTCGCGCCAGGCGGAGGCGCGGGGCACTCGCCCTCGAGGTGCACGCCGCGGTGATCGATGCGCAGGCGGAGCGCGGCGCTGGGGGCCTCGGGGTGCGGCTGGGCCGCGCCGGGCGCGGCGAGCGCGAGCGCG
>CAITLX010000876.1 GCA_903893335.1 uncultured delta proteobacterium
CCACCTGTGCCAGCGCGAGCACCAGCAGACTGACGGCGGCGCGGGCCCGCATGGGCAAGCTGTCGCATGGAGCCCGCAGGGGGGCAAACAACCGGGGGGCGGCGCGGCGGCGTTCGCGAGCCCGCCGGCCGGTGCGCGTGCCATGCTGCCGGGCGATGCCCCACAGCAAGCTGCTCGGTCGGTACGCGACGCTGACCATCCGGCGCTTCGGACCGCCGGGGGCCTTCCTAGCGCTCGACCCGGAGGACAAGCACCCCGGGGCCGCCGTCGTCCTGCTGCCGCGCAGCGAGGTCCCCGAGGACGCTCACGAGGGGGACGCGCTCGACGTCTTCGTCCACCTCGACTCGGAGGACCGACCGATCGCGACGCGTCGCAAGCCCGCGATCGCGCTCGGCGAGGTCGCGTTCCTCGAGGTCATGGACGTGGCGCCCTTCGGCGCCTTCGTCGACTGGGGCCTGCTGAAGGAGCTGCTCGTGCCGCTCGCCGAACAGACGCGCGATCTCGTCGTCGGCGACCGTCAGCCCATCGGCCTCATCGTGGACGACACCGGCCGCCTCTCGGGCACGATGCGCATCGGCGAGATGCTGCACGGCAAGGCCGACCTGGCGCCCGGCGCGTGGGTCGAGGGCGTCGCGTGGCGCAGGGAGCCGGGGCTCGGCGTCTTCGTCATCATCGAGCGCGCGACCGTCGCGCTGCTGCCCGAGCACGAGCACCACACGCTGCTGCGCGGCGACGCGGCGCGCTTCCGCGTCGCGCAGGTGCTGCCCGACGGGAAGATCGAGCTCTCGCTCCGCGGCGCCGCGCACGAGGAGATCGACGGCGACGCCGCCCGCATCCTCGAGATCCTCGCGCGCCCAGGCGCCTCGCGCGCCGCCGAGGGGGCGCCTCCCGAGGAGATCCGCGCGCGCTTCGGCATGAGCCGCAAGGCGTTCAAGCGAGCGGTCGGCAGGCTGCTTCGCCAGGGCGCCGTGACGCTCGACGCTCGCGGCGACCTCGCCATCGCAGGTGGCCCCGTCACGAACCCCCGAGAGCGCCCCGCGCGCTGAGCGTCGCCGGACGGCCCCCCCAAAGGCGGCGCTGGGCGGGTCCACCTTGCGACCGAGGTCGCGCCGCGACGCGGGAGCGTAGGCTGAGGCCTCGACCATTTGCGAGGGGGGCGACGATGACGCGATTGGAGACCACCGTGGAGCCGGCGATCGATGCCGCCCAGCTCGTATTCCGCCACGCCGACGTGGCGAGGTTCTGCCAGGTGCGCCCCTCGACCGTCGTGTCGTGGGTGAAGGCCGGCAAGATCATGCATTTTCGCACGCCCGGCGGTCACGCGCGCTTCCGGCGCGGCGACATCGTGCGCTTCCTGAACGGGCGCGGGCTCCCCATCCCGGTCGATCTGCGTCGCTGACACGACGCGCCGAGCGCGCGACCTCGCGCTCGCCGCGACGGCGCGCGCGTCACGCCGCGGCGATGCCGCGCGGCAGATCGACGACGAACGTCGAGCCGAGCCCCGGGGCGCTGGCGACCGAGATGCGCCCCCCCATCGACTCGACGACGTGGCGCACGACCCACAGGCCGACGCCGAGCCCGCCGTAGTGCCGGTCGGGCGCCGCGCGCTCGAAGCGCTCGAAGATGCGCGCCTGGTCCTCCTCCGCGATGCCGATGCCGCGATCGTGCAGCGTGAGCTGCGCGGAGTCGGGCGTGCCGACGACGGTGAGGGTGAGCGGGGCCCCGCGCGCGTACTTCATCGCGTTGCCCAGCAGGCTCACCACGACCTGCTCGAGCCGCGCGCGGTCCCACACGCCGACGACGTGCTCGGGCGTCTGCACCTCGAGCACGCAGCGGGCGCGCGCCAGCTCGTCGCGCAGTTCCTCGGCGACGCCGCGCGCGACCGCGGCCAGGTCGACCTGCTCGCGCTGGACCTCGAGCTGCCCGTTGAGGATGCGCGACGCGTCGAGCAGGTTGCCGATGAGCCGCGACAACCGCCTCGTGTGGCTCGCGAGCCGCTGCAGCCGCTCGGGCATGCGCCCGGGGGCGCCCTCGCGCTCCGCGAGGCGAACGAGGCCGGTCACCTGCAGCTTCATCGCCGCGACAGGGGTGCGGAGATCGTGCGCGGCCATCGCGAGGAACGCGTCGCGCGCGCAGACGGCCTTCTGCGCCGCGGCGCGCGCGCGCTGCTCGGCGCCATAGAGATCCGCGTGGTGGATGGCCGTCGCCGCGCGCGCCGCGAGCTCCTGCGCCACGAAGACGTCGGAGGGCGCGTACCGGCGCGGCGAGTCGGTGACCGCGACCGAGAGCGCGCCGACGATCTTGCCCGCGCAGCGCATCGGCACGCAGAGGGTCGCCCGCACGCCGAGCTCGCGGATGAACGCGCGGTGCGCGTCGTTCGGCGCGAGCTGCGCGATCTGCTCCTCGGAGAAGCCGTCGAGCACCTGCGGCTCGCCCGTGCGGATGGCCTCGGCCGGCCCGACCCCGGCGCTCGCCGAGAGGCGCGCCCCACGCTCGAGGTCCCACGAAGCGTCCACGCGCCACGACTCGACGTGCGCGATGGACACGAGGTGCAGCTCGTCGCCCCGCAGCAGGTGCACCGCGCACATGTCGCCGAGCGCGGGCACCACGAGCCTCGGGAGCATCGAGAGCGTCGCGTCGTGATCGAGCGACGAGCCGAGCAGCGCGCCCGCGTCGGCGAGCAGCTTCACGCGCGCCTCGGTGCGGCGCGCCTCGGTGACGTCGCGCGCGAGGCCGACCACGCCGACGATCGCGCCGCTGGCGTCGCGCAGCGCCGACTTCGTCGTGACGTAGGTGCGCAGCTCGCCCGCGATCGCGACGTCGCTCTCGACCGTCGCGCTCACGCCGGTGCGCAGCACCTCGCAGTCGAGCTCGACGGCCGCACCGTGACCCCCGAGCACCGCGATCTCGGCGTCGGTGCGCCCGACGAGCGCAGCGGCCGCGACGCCGAGCAGCCGCCCCGCCGGCTCGTTGGCGACGAGGTAGCGGCCCTCGCGATCCTTGACGAAGATCGGGTCGGGCGTGCTCGCGAGCACCGCGCCGAAGAGGGCCTCGAGGTGCGAGGTCAGAGCCGGCGCGAACGCCGACAACCGCCACGACGGCGCAGCGCCCGCGAGGGGCGCGCCCGAGGTCGGGAGGGTCGTCTGCGACATGGTTCGCTCCTTCGCGGGCGAGCTGGCCCGCGCTGGAGCGAGCGTCGTTCATTTCGCGATCGCGGCCTTCGTCCGTTGGTCCGGGGGACCAAGGTCGCGCCTCGGTTTCGCGCGCTCTCGCCGCGGCGACGGCGCCGCGGTAGGCCTTCGGTCGCATGACGAAGCTGCCGCTGCCCGCCGCGCCCGACGTGCTCTACCTCGTCGATCTCTCCGGGTACCTGTTCCGCGCGTACCACGCGATCCACCCGCTCTCGAGCCCGAGCGGCGAGCCGACGCACGCGACGTACGGCACGGTGACGATGCTGCAGAAGCTCGTCGACGCGCAGAGGCCAGCGCTCTTCGCCGTCGCGATGGACTCGCGCACGCGCACCTTTCGCATGGACATCGATGCTGCGTACAAAGCGCACCGGCCGCCGCCGCCGCCCGATCTGTCGCAGCAGATGGAGCGCTCGCGCGAGATCGTCGAGGCGTGGGGCATCCCGATCTTCCAGCGCGACGGCGTCGAGGCCGACGACCTCATCGCGAGCGTGGTGCCGCGGGCGCTCGCCGCGGGGCTCGACGTCGTCATCGTCAGCGCCGACAAAGATCTGATGCAGCTCGTCGGGCCGCGCGTGCTCATGTGGGACACGATGCGCGACAAGGCGTACGGCGCCGACGACGTGCGCGAGAAGTTCGGCGTGCCCCCCGAGCAGATGCGCGATCTGCTCGCGCTGATGGGCGACAGCTCGGACAACGTGCCGGGGGTGCCGGGCGTCGGCCCGAAGACCGCCGCCGAGCTGCTGCACAGCTTCGGCACCATCGACGGCGTGTACGAGCACCTCGCCGACGTCGCGAGGCCCAAGCTGCGCGCGGCGCTCGAGAGCCACGAGGCCGACGCGCGCCGCTCGCGCGAGCTGGTGACGCTGCGCGCCGACGAGCCCCTCGAGTTCGACGTGGAGAAGCTCCGCTGGGGCGGCGCCGACGTACCGCGCCTGCGCGCGCTGTACGGTGAGCTCGGCTTCACGCGCCTCGCCTCGGCCCTCCCCGCGCCTGCGACCGCGACCGCCGAGGAGGCGCCGATCGACGGGCAGGCCCCTGCCGCCGGGCTCGCGGTGCGCGTCGTCACGACGCGCGACGAGCTCGCCGCGCTCGCGCTCGACGCGCAGCGGCTGGGCCAGCTGGCCCTCGCCGTCGAGACGACGACGGGCTCGGCCATGCGCGCCGCGCTGGTCGGGCTCGCGCTCGCGACCGCGCCGGGCGAGGCGGCCTACGTGCCGCTCGGGCACCGGTACATCGGAGCGCCGACGCAGCTCTCGCTCGCGACGCTCGTCGAGGTGCTCGCCCCAGTGCTCGCCGACGCGCGCGTCACCAAGGTCGGCCACGACCTCAAGTTCGCCGACGTGGCGCTCGGGCGCGTCGGGCTGCGGCTCGACGGCCCGTCGTTCGACGTGATGCTCGCGAGCTACCTGCTCGACCCCGAAGCAGACCACGCCTTGCCCCGGCTCTCCGAGCGCACGCTCCGCGTCGCGCTCCCCTCGATCGAGGAGAGGCCCGCCCGCGCGCGCGCGCCGAAGCTCGACCGCGACGAGCTCCCCATCGACGTCGTGGCCCCGGTGGCCGCCGCGCGCGCCGACGCAGCGCTCGCGCTCGTACCGAAGCTGCAAGCCGAGCTCGCCAGCGCGGGGCTCGCCGCGCTGCTCGCCGACCTCGAGGCGCCGCTCGCGCGCGTGCTGGCCGACATGGAGCGCGCCGGCGTGCTGGTCGACCTCGGGCAGCTCGGGCGGCTCGCGACGCTCGTCGACGGCGAGCTCGCGACGCTCGAGAAGCGCGCCCACGACGCAGCGGGCCACGCCTTCAACGTCGCCTCGCCCCGACAGCTCGAGGTGGTGCTCTTCGACGAGCTGGGCCTGCGCTCGACCAAGCGCACCAAGACGGCGCGCTCCACTGACGCCGATGTGCTCGAGGCGCTGAGCGACGCGCACCCGCTGGCCGCGATCGTGCTGGAGCACCGCCAGCTCGCGAAGCTCAAGGGGACGTACATCGACACCCTGCCAGCGCTCGTGCACCCGCAGACGGGGCGCATCCACACGCAGTGGAGCCAGGCGGTCGCCGCCACCGGGCGCATCTCGTCGAACGACCCCAACCTGCAGAACATCCCGGTGCGCAGCGAGGTCGGCCGCGCGATCCGCTCCGCGTTCATCGCCCCGCCCGGCTGCGTGCTCGTCGCGGCCGACTACTCGCAGATCGAGCTGCGCGTGCTCGCCCACCTCTCGGGCGACCCGGTGCTCGTCGAGGCGTTCCGCACGGGCCAGGACATCCACGCGCGCACCGCGATGGAGCTTTTCGGCGTGGCCGAGCCCGACGTGACCGACGAGATGCGCCGGCGCGCCAAGACGATCAACTTCGGGGTCATCTACGGCATGGGCGAGGTCGCGCTCGCCAAGCGGCTCGGCATTCCGCGCACCGAGGCGGCGTCGTTCATCGAGCGCTACTTCGTCCGCTACGCGGGCGTGCGCGCCTACCTCGACGCGACGCTCGCCGAGGCGCAGCGCAGCGAGGCGGTGCGCACGATGCTCGGCAGGCGGCGGCTCGTCCGAGACCTCGGCTCGAGCAACTCGATGCTGCGCTCGGCCGCCGAGCGCATCGCGACCAACACGCCCATCCAGGGGACGGCGGCCGATCTCCTCAAGCTCGCGATGCTGCGCCTCGCCGCGCCGGTGGTGCCCGGCGCGCGCATGGTGCTGACGGTGCACGACGAGCTGGTCTTCGAGGTCCCCGAGGCGCGCGTCGAGGAGGCCGAGGCGCGCGTGCGCGAGGCGATGGAGTCGGTCGCGGAGCTCGCCGTGCCGCTCGTGGTCGACGTCGTCCGCGGCGCGAGCTGGACGTAGCCCTCGCTCCCGGCCCGCGAGGCTTGGTCCGCGCCTCGCGAAGGACTAACCTTCGCCCATGACGAGCGCTGCATGGGGGCCTGCTCGCAGCCTGGCGCTCGTCGCCGTGACGCTCGCGATCGCCCCCGCCTGCTCGACCTCCGACGACGCGGGGCAGGTGCAGGACCTCGACGCGTCGACCGACGACGGGCGGAGCGACGACGCGACCGCGGAGACGACGCCCGACGCCGGCACCGGGGACGCCGACGCCGCCGATGCGACGGCCGACGCAGCCCCCGAGGACGCGCCGGCCGAGGCCGAGGACGCCGCCCCTCAGTACGGGATACCGGGCCCCTCCTGCGGCACCGGGCTCGACTGTGGCGGCGCGAGCTGCTGCGAGAGCATCGTGGTCCCGACGGGCACGCTGAAGATGGGGCGCGGCGCGACCGGCAGCGACGCGTGCCCCTCGGGGCAGGCGTGCGCGGCGACCGACCAGCCCGAGCACACGGCGACCGTGACGGCCTTCGCGCTCGACACGTTCGAGGTGACCGTCGGCCGCTTCCGCGCCTTCGCCGACGGCTACGCCGGCGTCGCGCCCGCAGACGGCGCCGGCGCGCACCCGCTCGTCGCCGGGACGGGCTGGAGCTCGTCGTGGAACACGAACCTGCCGGCGGGCCAGGGCGCGCTCCTGTCGAGCCTCAAGTGCGACGCGGCCTACCAGACCTGGAGCGATCTCCCCGGAGCGAACGAGGGCGTGGCCCTCAATTGCATCGACTGGTACGAGGCATTCGCGTTCTGCGTCTGGGACGGCGGGCGCCTCCCGACCGAGGCCGAGTGGGAGTACGTCGCCGCCGGGGGCGCCGACAACCGGCTCTACCCCTGGGGCGCAGCCTCGCCTGCCTCCGGCGCGTACGCGAGCTGGGGCGACGGCAGCGGGGCCTCCACCGTCGCGGTCGGGAGCTTCCCCCTCGGCGACACGAGGTGGGGCCACCGCGATCTGGCCGGCGGCATGCGCGAGTGGGTCCTCGATTCGTACGACGCCACCTGGTACGCGGGGGCCGGAGGCGCGTGCACCTCGTGCGTCAACCTGGCCGTGAGCGCCAGCCGGGGCGCGCGCGGGGGAAGCTGGCAAGGCTCCGACCCGTCCACGCTCCGCGCCGCCGCGCGCGACGGGGACGGCCCCACGATCCACCGCGCGCGCAGCGGCGTCCGCTGCGCGCGCAGCGCGCCCTGACCCCGACGGAGCCTTCGCCATGCGCCTGTACCTCGCCAGCATCGCCGCCTCGCTGCTCGCCCTCGCGGTCGCGCCGCACGCGAGGGCCGACCTCCCGAGCTACCTTCGAGCCCCGGGCGGCTGGGCGGTGAAGGCGGGGCACCCGCTCGCCGAGTACCGCTACCACCACCTTCCGCTGCACTGGTGGCCTCGCGGCGACGTCGCGCACGACCTCGAGCCGAAGGGGCGCTACTGGGCGGGCGACCTGTCGGCGCCCGACGGCGCCGACGCGAAGGCGCCGCACGCCGACAAGGTCGCCGCCGATTTCCTCGCGGCGCACGGCTGGACCGTCGCGCAGGACAGCGGCACCGTCCTCGCGCACCGCACGGTCGCGGGCCACGAGGCGTGGCTCAAGCTCTCCCCTTGGCCGACCCTGTGGCGCATCGAGCTGCTCGAGGAGGGGGGCGCGATGCGAAAGCCCAGCGTCGTCGCGCCCGCCGCGACGCCCGAGGTCGTGAAGGACGACGCGGACTTCCCGCACCTCGGTCACTTCGAGGGCTACGCGCTCCAGGGGACGAAGGCCTCCGAGGGCGTGCTGCGCACGAGGAACGGCG
>CAITLX010000877.1 GCA_903893335.1 uncultured delta proteobacterium
GACAGGAACAACCAGTTCGCGTTTCACCTCAGCATGACCCTCCGGCATTCCCCTGCGATCCTTGACTGCAGCATAATCATTATGGAGGCGAAAGAGCGCGAGGCCGAGATCGAAGCTCGCGTTCGACCGCTCGCGCACGCGCTCGGGCACGCCGAGGCCTCCGTCGACGCACGCCCCCGTGTCGAGGTAGCCCTCGAGCCACGAGGCGGCCGCCTGCGCGTCGCCTGCGTCGAGCGCCGCGAGCGCGCGATCGACGTCGGGCGCGTTGCGCTCGAAGGGGCGCGACGGATGGAAGTCGCACGCGGTGGTGCCGCCGCCGGCGAGCCCGACGACGAAGAGCAGGCCCACGGCGCCCACGCGGCGCCGGGGCGCGTCGGAGAGGAACGTCTCGAGCAGCAGGAGCAGCAGCGCGAGCGCGAGGGGGTACGCGTACACGTCGGCGTAGACGGTCTCGACGCGCTCGGCGAGCTCCTCGGTCTGCATGCGGCGCAGATCGCGCGCGATGGTGTCGATGCCCGTCGAGCCGCGCTCGGCGCGCACGATCTGCCCGCCGCCGGGCTTCGCGATCTCGGCGAGCTGCGCCTCGCCCTCGGCCGAGAGCGCCGTGGTGAGCGGGCGCCCCTCCTCGTCGCGGCGGATGCCGACGACGCGGCCGTCGGGGCCGACGTCGGGCACGGGCTCGGGCGTGCGCCCGCCGATCTGCACGACGTCGATGCGCGTCGCCTCCGCCGCCGCCGCGCGCGCGACCTCGACCGGATCGCCCTCGAGGTCCTCGCCGTCGGTGACCAGGAGGATGACCTTCTTGTGGTCCTTCGACTTGGGGTCGCGCGCGAACAGCTCGCGCGCGCGCTCGAGGGCGCGCGCGATGGCGGTGCCGCCGACGGGCATGTCGTTGGGCTCGAACTGCCGGAGAAACTGCGCGATGGCGGCGCCGTCGGAGGTCAGCGGGAAGCCGATGGGCTCGCCCGCGAACGCCACGGCGCCGAAGCGCGCGCCGGCGAGATCGCGGATGAGCCGCGCGACCTCGGCCTTGGCGCGCGCGGTGCGCGAGGGCACGACGTCGCGCGCGTACATGCTCTTGGAGAAGTCGAGCACGATGACGACGTCGAGGTTGGTCGCGGGCACGAGCCGCGTGCCGCGCCCGTACTGCGGACGCGCGAGCGCGACGAACGCGAGCGCGGTGGCGAGCACCAGCGCGACCCCCTTCCACGCGCGACGACGCGCGGCCTCGGCCGTGACCAGCGCGCGCACCCGCTCGACGTCGCCGAAGCGCGCGCGCGCCCGCACCAGCCGAACGCCGCCGACGACGAGCAGCAGCGCGACGACCAGCGCGCCGAGCGTGCCGAACAGGTAGAGCGGCTCGGCGAACTTCACGGGAACCTCCGCAGCCACGCCGCGCGCAGCAGCACCTCGAGCGCGAGCAGCAGCACGCCGGGCAGCAGCAGGTACGGGTAGAGGTCCTCGTACGAGGCCGCCGAGGACTCGAAGCGCGTCTTCTCGAGCCGGTCGAGCACGTCGTGCATGCTCGCGGTGAGCGCCTTCGCGTCGGTCGCGACGTACGCCACCGCGCCCGTGTCGGCCGCGAGCTTCTGCAAGAGCGCGGGGTTGACCGGGAAGTGCGCGCGCACGTAGTGCGGCTGACCGAACAGATCGATGCCGTCCTGCACGTCGACGTCGTCGCCGTCGCCGATCTGGATCGTGTAGATCTTCGCGCCGACGACGGTGGCGAGGTGGCCGGCGTACTCGGGCGCGATGGAGCCCGCGTTGGAGTCACCGTCGGTCAGCAGCACGATCGCCTTCGAGCGCGCGTCCGAGCGGCGCATGCGCGCGACGGCCTGGCCGACCGCGTCGCCGATCGCCGTGCCGTTGCCGTCGATGAGGTCGAGCGACATCTTCGACACGAGCGTGTCGAGCAGCGCGTAGTCGAGCGTCGGCGGCGACAGGAGGTACGCGGCCTTGCCGAAGACGACGACGCCGATGCGGTCGGTGCGCCGCCGCCCGATGAAGTCGCGGATGACGTCCTTGGCCGTGTCGAGGCGCGTGGGGCGCTTGCCCGGCAGCCGCGGCCCCGCCTGCGGCGCGTCGAACACCGCGCGCATCGAGCCCGACAGATCGAGCACGAGCACGATGTCGATGCCCGACTCGTGCGTCGCGTCGGGGATCGTCGCCGACACGGGGCGACCGAGCGCGAGCACGAGCAGCACGAGCGCGACGGCGCGAAACACGCCCGGCAGATCGCGCAGCCACGCGCGCGCTCCGGCCGGGCCCAGGCGCAGCGCGCGCACCGACCCGAGGCGCAGCCGCGGCACGCGCGCGTCCTCGCCGACGGTGCCGCGCCAGGCGACCAGCGGCACGAGCAGGAGGGCCGCGAGCGCCCAGCGCTGCTGCCACGTCGCGCCGAGCCACTCGCCGCCGCGCGCGAGCAGCGGGTAGGCGAAGGCGCCCACCGAGGTCGCGACGAGCGCCGCGACGAGCACCAGGGCGCGCGAGAGCCCCTTCACGCGCGCCCCCGGGGCGGCGGCGCGGCGGCGGGAGCGGCGAGGTGCGGCAGCGTCGCGTGCACGATGGCCTCGCCGAGCTCGAGCACGCGCGCGCAGTCCTCGTCGGTGGGCTTGCGCCGGGCGAACTTGACCAGATCGCACTCGAAGAGGAACCCGAGGATCGACGCCAGCGGCGCGACGGGGGGCTCGACGCGACGCAGGAGCGCGGTCATCTCGTCGGTGGTCGTCTCGAGGCCGTCGAAGCCGTAGCGGCCGCCGAGGTAGCGGCGCACCGCGTCCGACACCCGGTCGATGTGCTCGGTGCCGCGCCCCTGCGCGACGAGCCCGGCGTGGCGCACGGCGTCGAGCTCCTCGAGGGCGACCTCCCACGGCGGGCGCGGCGGCGGCGGCGGGAC
>CAITLX010000878.1 GCA_903893335.1 uncultured delta proteobacterium
CTCGAGCACCGTGGCGCTCGCGCCGTCGCGCGTGCCGCGCACGATCTCGGTCGAGCCGCCGCCGACGTCGAACACCGAGAGCGCGCCGGCGAGGTCGAGCCCGACGAGCGCCCCCTCGAACGTCAGCCGCGCCTCCTCGTCGCCCGAGACGACGCGCGGCGCGACGCCGAGCAGCTCGGCCGCGCGCGCCACGAACAGCTCGCCCGCGCTCGCGTCGCGCATCGCGCTCGTGCCGACGACGTCGAGGCGCGTGACGCCGAGCCGCCGCAGATCGGCGGCGTAGTCGCCGAGGCACGCGAGGGTGCGCTCGACGGCCTCGGGCGCGAGCTGGCGCGTGCGATCGACGCCCGCGCCGAGGCGCGTCACGCGCGCGCGCTCGAGCACGGCCGCGAGCGTGCCTGCGCCGTCGCGCTCGGCGACGAGCAGCAAGACGGAGTTCGTCCCGATGTCGATGGAAGCGACGCGCAACGTGCGGCGCCGCTACTTCGTCAGGCTCTTGAGGTCGAGCATCTCTTCGACGTTCGGCACGACGACGAGCTCGACGCGACGGTTGCGCTTCATCTGCTCGGGCGAGTCGTTCGGCGCGACCGGGTCGGTCTCGCCGTAGCCCGAGGCGCTCCACTTCTCGGCGGGGAGCCCGCCGCCGGGCTTCTTCGTCTCGACGGGAGCCACGAGGAAGGTGAGGACCTCGCGCGCGCGCATCACCGACAGGCCCCAGTTGTCCTTGAACGGCCCGCCCGTCAGCACCTTGCCGTCGGTGTGCCCCGCGACCTGGAAGGTGCGCTTGACGAGCTGCGCGTCGTTGCGGATGACCTCGGCGATCTTCGTGAGGATCGTCTGGCCCTCGGGCTTGAGGTCGACCTTGCCCGAGTCGAACAGCACGTCGCCCGGCAGCTGGATCATCATGCGGTTGTTGCGCACCGTGACGCTGAGCCCGAGCTTCGTGAGCGTCTCGAGCTTCTGCTTGAGCATGTCGAAGCGCTTGCGGATCTCGTCGAGCTGCTCCTTGTCCTTGCGCAGCTTGTCGAGCGCGAGGCGCTGCTCGCGCGCCTCGGCGTTGAGGTTCGACAGGTCGACGCCCGTCTTGCTCAGCTGCTGCTTGAGCTGCTCGATCTGCGCGCGCGAGTCGTCGAGCTCACCCTCGGACTTCTTGTGCGCATCGCGCTCCTGCGCGAGCGAGTCGGTGAGGTTGCGGCTCTCGCGGAGCTTGGCCTGCCACTCCTCCTCTGAGTGCCCGCAGGCGGCGAGCGAGAGGGGAGCGAGCGCGAGAGAAGCGAGGAGAAGCGAGCGACGCCAGTGCATACACAGCCTCCGTTGGCCGGGACCGCGCTCCGAGCACGGTCCCCGCGGGGGGCGGAAACTAGCGTCCGGCGACCTGTATCGTCAAGGTGCTGGGCCCTGTATTTCGCGGGAAAAGTAGGGCATCATCCGTTCCGGTTCGCAACCTCTGCGTGGCAGGCTCCGTACCCTGCGGAACTCGGGACAGAACGGCTTGCAATATTTTCGTTGACCCACGCCATGCGTGGCCATATACGTGGTGCAACATACGTTGCTCGGCTTGTTGGGCAGCGCACAGGAGGCACGACGATGGCTACTGCCAAGAAGAAGGTTGCGAAGAAGCCGGCCAAGAAGGCTGCTCCGAAGGTCGCGAAGCGCACGACCAAGAAGAAGGCTGCCAAGAAGACCGCAAAGAAGGCCGCCAAGAAGGGGCCTGGGAAAGCCAAGGCCGCCGCAAAGAAGCCTGCCCGCAAGGGCAGGGCGGCGGCCAAGAAGCCGGTTGCTCGCAAGGTGCGGGCTGCGGCCAAGAAGCCGGCTGCACGCAAGGTGCAGGCGGCGGCCAAGAAGCCGGTTGCTCGCAAGCGTCCCCGCTCCGCGGGTGCGCCGAAGAAGGTCGAACCCCCGAAGGACGTGCCCCTGATGCTCGGCGGCGCGGCACCTTCGAAGATCGGCCTCGACGAGGGCGAAGAGTAACACTTCGCTCCCGAGCACCGAGCTCTCGAAAGGGCGGATGGCCTCGCGGCTGTCCGCCCCTTCGGTTTTTGTGGGGTCCGACGTGCCCGACGCGTAGGCTCGCGCCGTGACGATCCGTCGCCCCGTCACGATCGTCGCGCTGCTGTCGGGGCTGAACCTCCTCAACTACCTCGACCGCTACGTGCTCGCCGCGGTCGGCCCGGCGATCTCGCGCGACCTCGGGCTCGACGACCTCGGGTTCGGGCTGCTGAGCAACGCGTTCATGGTGGGCTACTTCGTCACGAGCCCGCTGTTCGGCGCGCTCGGCGACCGGCGCTCGCGCAAGGGGCTCATCGCGGGGGGCGTCGCCGTCTTCTGCCTCGCGACCATGGCGTCGGGCGCCGCGCGCACCCTCGCCGGCCTGATGATCGCGCGCGCGCTGGTGGGCATCGGCGAGGCGAGCTACGCGACCATCGCGCCGACCCTCGTCGACGACCTCGCGCCGCCCGAGCAGAAGAACCGCTGGCTGTCGGTGTTCTACGTCGCCATCCCGGTCGGCTCGGCGCTCGGCTACCTGCTCGGCGGGCAGGTCGAGCGCGCGTGGGGCTGGCACGCGGCCTTCTTCGTGGCCGGCGCGCC
>CAITLX010000879.1 GCA_903893335.1 uncultured delta proteobacterium
ACCAGGCGGCGCCCGCTTCCTGGTGATCTCGGGTGGCGGGTCGAACGCCAGCGTGCGTGGACGCATTCTCCGACGCGAGGAGGATTCCCAAGGAGGGCGGCGTCGCCCTCCTTGGGGGCCTGGGGGTGGCGGGGCGCGGCCTGAGCCGCCCCGCCGGGTAAAGAAAGGGCCAGCGCAGCGTCACCCGCCCCGCCGAGTCACCAGATCAGCCCTTCTTCTTCCAATCGACCATACAAGCCCCACCCGACTGGAAGGCGTCGATGAGCCGGAGCATCTCCTCGGTGCTGCGGCCGATCGCCAGGTCGTTCACGCCGTAGGCGCGGAGCACGCCCTTGTCGTCGACGAGGAAGGTGCCGCGGTACGCGCAGCCGAGCCCCTCGTGCAGGATGCCCAGCTCGGCCGCGAGCTCCTTCTTGAAGTCGGCCGCGAGCGGGTAGGGCAGCGAGCCGCCGAACTCCTTGACGATCCACTCCTTCTGCGTGAACTGCGAGTCGCACGAGGCGCCCATGACGGCGACGCCGCGCTCGGCGAACTCGGCGAAGCGGGCCTTGAGCGCGCCGATCTCGCTCTGGCAGACGCCGGTGAACGCGAACGGGTAGTAGACGACCAGCAGCCACTTGCCGCCGGCGGTCGCGTTCGACACGTCGCCGACGGTGCCGTCGGCGAGGACGGCCTTGAGGTTGAACGCGGGAAACGGCTTACCGATCTGTGCGGCCATGGGAGCGCTCCTCTGTAGGGGTGGCGGGCGCCATGATGGGGCCGCTCTCCCCGGCGTCAAGGCTCGCCGCGCGCTATTCGTCGTCGACCAGGAAGTGCGCGTCGGCGGTGGCGACGGGCTTGGCCGCGTCGTCCTGGTAGGCCTCGACGTGCACGTTGACGACGCGCCGCCCCTGCTTGGTGATGGTGCCCCGCGCCCAGACGTCGGTGGGTCGCGCCGAGCGCAGGTAGTCCACGGTGATGTCGATCGTCTTGGGCAGGCGCGCGCCGGCGCCGCGCCAGACGATCTCGAAGATGGCGGTCGACTCGAGCAGCGCGCCGATGGTGCCGCCGTGCAGCGCGGGCACCGAGGGGTTGCCGACGAGCATGTCCTGGTAGGTGAGCCGGCCGAGCACCGAGTCGCCGTCGAGGCTCGCCGAGATGCCCAGCCAGCGGCAGTACGGGATGGCCGACGCGAGCAGGCCCGCGTCGCCCGTCGCGCGGGCGCGCGCGGCGATGGAGGCCAGATCGGTCATCGCGGGCCCCCCTCGACGCGCACGGCGGGGCTGCCCTTGGTCGAGAGCATGAAGGCGCCCGCCGCCGAGGCGATGGGGTCGGCCTCGTCGTCGTGGAACGCGAGCGCGCGCAGGAACGCGACGTGGCGCGTGACCTTGTAGCAGGTGGCCTTGGCGACCACGGCGAGCCGCGGCGTCGCGGGGCGCAGGTAGTCGATGCGGAGGTCGAGCGTCGCGATCGGGATGGGCACCCACATGCGCACGAACACGGCCGCCCCGCACGTCGCGTCGAGCAGCGAGGTGACGACGCCGCCGTGCAGCACGCCCGTGTCGGGGTTGCCCACCAGGTGCGGCTCCCACGGCAGGCTCATCACGGCCACGCCCGCCTCGCGGTCGAAGTCGACGAACCGCATGCCGAGCGCGCGGTTGTGGGGCACGAACTGCGGGAACGCGCCGTTGAGGCGCTCGATGATCTCGGCCTTCTCCGCGTCGTGCACCGGTAGGCTCCCCGGGCTCAGCGACGGCCGACGATGGCGGCGAGCTCGGCGTAGTCTCGATCCTCGACGGCGCCGTGCACGATGCAGCGCACCTGCCCCGCCGGGTCGACGAGCGCGTGCTTGGGCAGATCGGGCGACGCGCCGAGCTTGAGCGCGGCGAGGAAGCCGCCGCGCTGCGCGCCGTCGGGCAGCCAGTAGCTCGAGCGCACGCCGCTCGCGGGCTGCGTGGCGAGGAACTGCACGAGCTGACGCTCGTCGTCGTCGAGCGAGACGAAGTCGAGGTGGATCGGCGTGCCCGCCGCGGCCAGCTTGCTCTCCCACGAGCGCAGACGCGGGAGCTCCTCTTTGCAGGGGCCGCACCAGGCCGCCCAGAGGTTGATCCAGGTCCACCGGCCGCCCCCGGTCGAGATCTCGGCGCCGAGCGGCAGCGCCCCGGGCGCCTCGGCGTGCGACACCGAGCGGACGGCGAAGGGCCTGCCGGGCTGCGAGAGCTGCGACTCGCACAGCTTGCGCGGCGCCACTTGCAGGACGGGGTGCGCGGCGGCGGTCGTCGCGGTCGGAGCCGAGGTGGGCATGTTGCCCGTCGCGCGCACGGCCTCGCTGCGCGAGGTGCCAGACGGCGGCGGCGGCAGCGGGCCTTCGCTCTTGTCGCACCCGGCGAGCGCGAGGGCGACGAGCGCCCCGCTCAGAGACGGCAGTCGACCCATGACACGAACGCGCTCCGGTTGACGGCCTCGCCGCTGCACGCCTTGCCGCCGCGCGTGCTCGGCCAGTCGCAGTAGCTCTTGTCGAGCTGGGCGAACTCGTTGCCCAGCCAGAGCAGGCCGACCTGCTTGTCGAGGTCGGGGTCGTGGAACTGCTCGTCGAGGTACATGCGCACCGAGTTGGCGCGCTTGTGCGACAGGGCGCGGTTGCGGTCGGGCGTGCCGGTGCGCGACGCGCGCGCCACGACGAAGAAGTAGCGGGCGCCGCGGCGGTCTTGCCAGCGCTCCTCGAGCAGCTTCTTCGCGTCGGGGTCGAGCTGATCGGACGCCTCGTCGAAGAGCACGACGGCGCCGCGGTCCTTGAGCGGCGTGAACAGCGCGTTGAAGTCGCTGTCGCTGATGGACGCGAAGGTCTTGACGTCGGCGGGCTGGCAGCCGCGTCGCGCCGAGTCGGCGCCGACGAGCCCGCACGAGTTGAGCACGCGCTGCAGCACCGTCTTGAACGACGGGGTGCAGTACGGCGCCTCGGTGTGGTCGGCGATGGCGACCTTGCCCTCGGGGGCCTTCTCGGGGTGCTCGAGGCGCGTGCCCGCCGCGCGCACCTGCGCGGCGACCGCGCCGCTCAGCGCGAGCACGAGCAGCGCGGCGACGGCCGTGCCGACGATGGCAGGCCCAGGCGGCGGCGGGCTCGCCGGGCCGCCGTCGGCAGGCGGCGGCTGAAGCTGCGCGTCGACGATGGTGGGGTTCACGGCAGCACCTGGGGCGCGAGCTGCGCGAGGGTGAAGCGCAGGCCGAGGTCGGTGTCCTCGTCGCACACGCGCTGGTCGCCGAGGAACATCTGCGGCGTCGAGACGGGCACGTGGTTGGCGACCGCGAACTGCAGGTGCTGGTTGAGCTTGAGCGTCGTCGAGCGCGCGTCGAGGCAGGCGGCCATGTCCTGACCCCAGCGCGACACGACCTTCGCCTTGAGCAGCGCGGCGCCGTCCTTGCCGAGCTTCGCGAGCGTCTCCTGCTCGTCGTACGACCACTCGAGCACCTGGCGCGCGCGGCTCGCGCCGCCGCAGAGCACGGCGCGCGCGAGCACGCAGGCTCCGGGGTGCACGGGGCGGTCGAGCATCCAGTTGCAGTCGCTGTCGAGCGGGAACATCGACACCTGGGGGTCGAGCCGCTCGAAGACGCCCTCGCCGAGCAGGCGCTCGTGCAGCGCCTTGCAGGTGGGGCAGAGCGGGTCGACGAAGAGCGTCACGGCCTGGCGCGGCTCCTTCGTGGGGAGCTTGAGCAGCGCGCCGTGCGACTCGACCGCGACCGGGAGCTTGCCGCAGCTGGCGAGAAGCGGGCGGTAGTCGGGCAGCGTCGCGACCCACAGCGCCGCGGGCAGCAGCGCCGACGCGCCGAGCGCGGCGAGCCACGCGAAGGGGAGCGCCACGTGACCCGGGCGCACGCCCACCGAGCTGCGGGCGTCCATCAGCGTGCGACCCGCCGCGACCGCGAGCAGCAGGCTCGAGACGTAGATGCCGACGCACAGCTTGCAGAAGCTGCCGAGCCGCACGAGCGAGATGAAGAACATCACGACCGACGCGACGACGGGGGTGAGCCCGAGCACGCCGAAGAAGAGGCGCGCGCGCAGCGGCGAGCGCTCGCGGGCCAGCACGAGCCACAGCGCGAAGCCGACGAAGAAGGCGAACGCGCCGACGGCGAACGACGCGATGGGCACGCCGCCCCAGAACTGGCCCCGCAGCAGCGCCGCGTAGGGGCTGTACATCGCCGTGCGGCAGGCGTTGTTCACGTCCTCGGACGCAGGCGCGCCGGGGATGAACGAGCAGTGCACCGCGTGCAGCTGACGATCGAGGTGCGCCGCGTAGTCGAAGGTCGAATACGAGGCGAAGACCAGGCCCAGCACCGACGCGACGAGCGCGAGCGTAGCGGGCCAGCGTGCGGTGCGCGGCAGCATGGCGAAAGGCGCGACCGCTTTAGCCTGCGGCGGACATTCGCGTCAAACTAACGGCAGGGCCAGGCCCCACCCTCTGGGGGGTCGACCGGTCGAGAACGCGCCCTCGTCGTTGACACCGCGCGCGCGACGCCGCTAGCGTCTCCCGCCCGAGCCGTGATGCGACGCGCCAGCACGATTCCGTTCACGCTTTGCTGTGCGGCGCTCGCCGTCGCGGCGAACGCCCACGCCGACGAGCCTCGTCTGGCGCGCGAGCCGCACATCCTCGCCGACCCGGGCGAGGTCACCGACGTCGTCGACGCGTTCGACGACGACGACCCCTTCGACCTGCACGTCACGCTCGGCTTCCAGCAGACGTGGAAGCACGCGACGATCCGCCGCGAGTCGTACGTCGGCAACACGGCCAACCCGCTGCTCTCGACCGGCGGCTTCACCGCCGGCACGCAGAACGTCGGCGAGTACACCGAGACGACCTCGCGGCTCAACACGCGCGTCGACATCGGCATCTACCGGGACATCGCGCTCTACCTGCGCATGCCCATCATCCTGTCCAACTCGCGCGCCATCGACGACCTCGGCGGCAGCCAGCGCATGCAGGGCGTCGTGCTCGCCGGCGCGCCGGGCGAGCAACTGTTCAACCTCCCGTTCCGCTCGCCGCAGCGCAGCGGCATCGACTACCTCGCGGTCGGCGCCGACTTCGCGCTGCTCAACCAGGCGCGCGACGCGACCAAGCCCACCTGGACGATCGGCGCCGAGGGACGCTTCTCCATCGGCGAGCCGATGCATGCCTGCACCGACACGCCCAAGGCGGGTCAGGTCGGCTGCGCGTACCCCTCCGACATCAACCGCAACGGCACGCGCGACGCCAACAGCGCGCTCGACCCGAGCGGCGTCGACACCTCGTACTCGGGCAGCCAGCTCGAGGGGCAGTTCGCGGGGTCGCGCAGCGCCGGCGTCAGCCGCGGAACGAACGCCATCGAGGTGCACACGCTGCTCTCGAAGCGCATCAAGTACGTCGAGCCCTACGGCGGCTTCCGCATGCTGGCCGAGTTCGCCCAGGGGCGAAGCGACTTCGGCGCCACCGACCTCAAGGGCTCGGTGGTCAACCACCCGCCGCTGCAAGGCTGGATGGTGCTCGGCCTGCAGGTCATCCCGTGGGAGCAGCGCGAGCAGTTCCAGCGCCTCACCTTCGACTTCCGCTTCACCGGCGCCTACCGCTCCGAGGGGCGCGACTACTCGGAGCTGTTCGACGCGCTCGGCTCGTCGAGCGCCGCGTCGCTGCGTCGCCCCAACTTCGCCAGCTACCAGCGCAACACCGACCCGGCGACGTCGGGCACCTACTCGTCGGTCGTCGCGCCCGGCTCGCAGAAGATCTACTTCACGGGCATCACCGACGTGGCCCCGTACGGCACCTTCCAGCTCTCGACGAGCATGACGTGGCAGGCCGGCGAGTACATCAAGTTCCAGGTCGGCGCCGGCTGGACGCACGAGCAGAGCCACTACCTCTCGCTCGACCAGCCCTGCAACCCGGACTTCAAGGACGACGTCGGCCAGAGCGGGCCCTGCAAGACGGCGAGCAAGCTCGCGGTCGGCGGCCAGACGGTCACCGGCATCCCCAACCCCAACCACCGCCCGACCATCAGCCTGCCGGGCAACCGCTTCCTCGTAGACGGGAGCAACCTGTGGGACGCGTGGATCAGCGGCATCGTGATGTTCTGAGCGGCCTCGGCCGCACCGCGCTCGCCCTCGCCGCCACGCTCTCGCTCGCCCCAGAAGCTCGCGCAGCCGACGCGGCGGGAGCTCCGCCTGCGCCTGCGCCGCGCGCGGGCACGCTCGTCGTGCTGCTCGCGACCGTGACGCCCGCCGGCGACGCCGCGTCCCCCGAGCCGCTCGCCCGCCCGGTCACCGCCACCGAGCCGCTGCTCGCGCGCCGCGCCCACGAGCTCGACGCGTTGCTCGCCGAGGGGGTGCAGGACCTCGGGCTCACGCTCGACCTCTCCGACCACGCCGGCGGCGTGCCGAGCGCCCCGCGCGACAGCGATCTGCTCGCGCGCGCCGCGCGCGGCCCCACCTGGGTGCTCTCGCCGCGGCTCGAGCTCGACGGCAACGCGGTGGTCGTGCGCATCGTCGCGGTCGCCCCCGGCTCGAGCACGCTCACCGTGCGCGTCGAGCGCGTGACGGTGCCCGACCTGCCGACGCGCGCCGTGGTGATGCTGCGCGATCTCGTCACCTCGCGCGAGGGCTGCGCGGTCGTCCCCGACAAGGGCGCCGAGCCCAGGCGCGAGGCGTCGCTCGCCGTCCCCGCGCGCTCGCCGGGGCGCGCGACGCTGGCCGCCAACGGCGCCGTGTTCGGCGGCTTCGTCGGCTACTCCATCCAGCGCTCGAGCGGGTCGGACGACCCTCGCCTGCTCTACCCGCTCATGGCGCTCGGCACCGGCGTCGGGCTCGGCGCGTCGATGATCGTGTCCGAGGAGTGGGACGTCGGCATCGGCGACGCCTGGTACCTCTCGGCCGCCGCGTGGTGGCCGGCTGCGTCGGGGCTGCTGCTCGCCCGCGGGAGCGACGTCACGCCCGAGTCCGACCGCTGGGCCTACGGGCTCGCAGGCGCGGGCGCGGGCGTCGGGCTCGCGACCTTCGCGCTCTCGTTCGGCGGCATGGGCGAGGGGGGCGCGCTGCTCGCGCACTCCGGCGGCGCGTTCGGCACGGTGCTCGGCGGCCTGACCGAGATGGCGTGGCGCGGATCGACCGACGGCGCGACGCCTGCGCGCGGCATGGGCTGGGGCGCGGGCGCGGGCGTGCTCGCAGCCGGCGCGCTCGCCACGCAAGTGACGACGAGCGCCTCGCGCATCGCGCTCATCGACCTCGGCGCGGGCCTCGGCGGCCTCGCGGGCGCCGCGGCGGCGAGCCCGTTTCTCTTCGGCGAGCGCACCGAGGGGCGCGAACGTACGTTCGTGCTCACGACGCTCGGAGCTACCGTCGCCGGCGGCGCGGTCGCGTGGGGCATGACACGCACGGCGAGCGCCTCCGCGCACGCCGGCGAACTCGGCATGCCGATGGCAGGCGTGGTCGGCTGGTCGCCGGCCGCGCAAGCGCCCATCTATGGTTTTGGCTGGCAAGGAGCGTGGTGATGGATCCGACGCACACCGAGAGTTCAAGCATCGCGATCGACGCCGCGCACGACGGAGCGCGCGTCGACAAGATGGTGGTCGAGGCGCTGCCCGGGCTGGGTCGCGCAGGGGCGCGGCGCATGTTCGACCGCGGCGCGGTGCGCCTCAACGGGCAGCGCGTGCGCAAGGGGGACATCGTGCACACCGGCGACGTGCTCGAGGTCGTCGCCCCCAAGGCGACCGGCACCGCAGCGGTCGCGGACCCCGACGCGCCGCTCACGGTCGTGCTCGAGACCGCCGACCTCGTCGTGCTCGACAAGCCCGCCGGCCAGCCGACCGCGCCGCTCGAGCCCGGCGAGACCGGCACGCTCGCCAACGCGCTGGTCGCCCGCTACCCCGAGATGGCGACCATCGGCTACTCGCCGCGCGAGCCCGGGCTCGTGCACCGGCTCGACACCGACACCTCGGGGCTCGTCATCGCCGCGCGCACCGAGGCCGCGTTCGCCGCGCTCGTGCGCGCGCTGAAGGACGAGCGCATCGCGAAGACCTACCAGCTGGTGTGCGCGGCCGAGGGGCTCGCCGAGTCGGGCACGATCGATTTTCCGCTCGCCCCGCACCCGAAGGACCGTCGCCGCGTCTACGCCTGCATGCACCCGCGTGACGTCGCGCGCTACGCGCCGCGCCCCGCGGCGACGCACTACACCGTCGTGCGCACCGCCGGCCCGTGGGCGCTGGTCGAGGCGAACGCGCCGCGCGCCATGCGCCACCAGATCCGCGTGCACTTCGCGGCCATCGGGCACCCGCTCGTCGGCGACGCGCTGTACGGCGGCCCCGAGATGCCGGGGCTCGGCCGCCACGCGCTGCACGCCAGCCAGATCGTCTACCCGGGCGAGGCAGGGCTCGCCGCGTTCACGACGCGCTCGCAGCTTCCGCTGGCGCTCGCGGCGCTGGTCGGCGGCGAGGGCTGACCGGCGGCGCTCAGGCGCGCGGCGGCCACCTTCACGCTCAGCCCGAGGCCAGCGCCTTCACGCTCAGCCCGCGGCGGCGACCGCGGCGGCCAGCTTGGTGCTCGCGCGATCGCCGGGGGTGCTGGCGCGCGCGGGGCTCGGCTTCGGCCGCGCCGCGCGAGCCGGCGCGGGGTCGCACGCGTGCTCGGCGAGGCGGCGCGCGAGCGCC
>CAITLX010000880.1 GCA_903893335.1 uncultured delta proteobacterium
CCGCGGCCCCTCGCGCATCCCGGGAACGAATCGTGCGCGAAAACAGCCCGAAACAAGCCGCGCGCTACGACCTACGAGACCGCAGCGCGCGCATCGGGCGCTGCCGACGTCGTCCGACCTCGCCGCGCTCGTGCGCGGCGGGAGCGACGGCGGGCACGCTCCGTGCTTTCGTCCCGAATCCCAATCCGCCTCCGAGGACCCCCATGACCACGACCAAGCGTCACGCAGCCATCTCGCTCGCCTCCTTCGCGATGCTGGCCGCCCCCAGCGCCTTCGCCGACCCCGCGGCCCCCGAGGCGCCCCCGGCAGCCGCCGTCGCAGCAGCCGCGGCACCCGCTGCGCCGGTCGCCGCCCCCGCGGCTCCGAAGCCGAAGGCCTGGTACGACGTGGTGAAGGTCGAGGCGTTCGTCGACGCGTACGGTTCGTACAACGCGAACGCGCCCAAGCCCCAGGCCGGGGCGAACACGGGTCACGCCTACGACGCGAACACAGGCTTCGCCCTCAACTGGGCCGGCGTGAACGCGACCGTCGCCGCCGAGCCCGTCGGCGGCACCGTGAGCCTGCGCTTCGGGCAGGCCGCGCACATCTACAACGGCGCTGGCCTCGCCGGCACCGACTCGGCCAACGGCATGACCCTGGTCAAGCAGGCGTACGCGACGTGGAAGCCGGGCGGCGCCGACGGCAAGCTCACCCTCGACTTCGGCAAGTACGATCAGCCGTTCGGCTCCGAGGTCGCCGACAGCCAGTACAACATCAACTACACGCGCGGCCTGCTCTACTGGTACGCGCAGCCGCTGTTCTTCACCGGCGTGCGCGCCGACTACGCGGTGAGCGACACGCTCGACGTGAAGCTGTTCGCGATGAACGGCTGGAACGCGTCGGTGGACAACAACGCGGGCAAGACGGTCGGAGCCCAGATCAACCTCAAGCCCAGCGCGACCTCGCTCATCGCCATCGGCTGGGCGGGCGGCCCCGAGCAGGCCGACGTCGCCGGCGGCGCTGCGGTCGAAGGGCAGAACATGCGCTTCCGTCACCTGGTGGACGTCGTGGGCGACTTCACCTTCGACAAGCTGCGCCTGCTCGGCAACTTCGACTACGGCATGGAGACGGTGCTCGACCCCGCCGACGCGTCGAAGACGAAGAAGGCCAAGTGGTACGGCGGCAGCCTCGCGGCGAGCTACACGATCTCGGACACGTGGATGCTCGGCGCGCGCGGTGAGTACTACGCCGACCCCGACGGCTTCACCGTCGCGGGCGCCTACGCGTCGGCCGACGACACGAAGAAGCTGACGCTCGTGTCGGCCACCGCGACCATCGCCGCGAAGCCCACGCCGAACCTGATGCTCAAGCTCGATGGGCGCATGGACAAGGCGCTCGACGACAAGAAGCCGTTCCCCAAGGGGATCGGCGACGCGCCGACCGACTCGCAGATCACCGCGACGCTCGGCGTCGTCGTGACGACGAACTGACGCGCGAACGACGAGACGAGGACGGGGGGGCAGACGCCCGGGACGCGCGACGAGCGCCTCCCGGGCGTCGCTCTTTGTCGAGCGCGGCGGCGGCCGCTCAGGCGCGTCCGGCGAGCCGGTCGGCGAGGCGCGTGACGCGGCGCTCGACCTTGTCGGCTGCGAGCGCGATGCGCAGCGCCTTCGCGCTGCCGACGATGACGACCAGCCTGCGGCCGCGCGTGACGGCGGTGTAGAGCAGGTTGCGGCGCAGCATCACGTAGTGCTGCGTGTGCAGCGCGAGCACGACGGCGGGGTACTCCGAGCCCTGCGACTTGTGCACCGAGCAGGCGTACGCGAGGGCGAGGTCGTCGAGCTCGTCCCCCTCGTAGACGACCTCGCGGCCGTCGAGCGTGACGACGAGCGTGCGCTCCTCGGGCGAGACGCGCGCGACGCGGCCGACGTCGCCGTTGTAGACGTCGCGCTCGTAGTCGTTGCGCAGCTGCATCACCTTGTCCGCGACGCGGAACGTGCGCGCGCCGCGCTCGATCGAGGCCCCGAGCGGGTTGAGGCGCGCTTGCAGCTCCTGGTTGAGCGACGCCGCGCCGAGCAGCCCGCGGTGCATCGGCGTCAGCACCTGCACGTCGTCGATCGGGTCGAGCCCGAAGCGCCTGGGGATGCGCGACGAGACGAGCTCGTGCACCGTCGCGAGGATCGCCTCGGGCGTCTCGCGCTCGACGAAGTAGAAGTCGTCGTCGGCGCCGCTCTTCGCGAGCGGCATCTCGCCGTCGTGGATGCGGTGCGCGTTGACGACGATGAGGCTCTGCTCGGCCTGCCGGAAGATCTGCGTGAGCCGAACGACGTCGACCTGGCCGGACGCGATGATCTCGGCGAGCACCGAGCCGGGCCCGACCGAGGGGAGCTGATCGACGTCGCCGACGAGCACGAGGCGTGCGCCGAGCGGCACCGCGGCGAGCAGCTTGTCGGCCAGCTGCGTGTCGAGCATCGAGGCCTCGTCGATGACGACGAGATCGGCGTCGAGCGGCGTCGCTGCGTCGCGGGTGAAGCCGCCCCCCTTCGGGCTCCACTCGAGCAACCGGTGGATCGTGCGCGCCTCGTGCCCGGTCGCCTCGGCCATGCGCTTGGCCGCGCGCCCCGTCGGCGCCGCGAGCGCGATGCGCTGGCTGGCCGCGACGAACACCGCGAGCAGCCCGTTGACGAGCGTCGTCTTGCCCGTGCCGGGCCCCCCGGTGACGACGAGCACCTTGCCGAGCGCCGCGCGCCGGATCGCCTCGCGCTGCGCGGGCGCGAGGGCGAGGTCGCGCGTGCGCTCGAAGCGCGCGATGGCCTCGTCGACGTCGATGCCGAGCCGCCCCTCGGCGGTCGCGACGAGCGCGCGCAGCCGCGACGCGAGCGACGCCTCGGCGGCGTGCAGGTGCGCGAGGAAGACGACGCGATCGTCCGGCGTGCCCGGGCTCTCGACGACGACCGAGCGAGCGAGCGCCGCGGCGTCGATGGCGGTCTCGACGGCCAGGGTGTCCACGCCGAGCAGCGCCACGGCTGCCTCGACGAGGGCCGGGTGGCGCGCGCCGACGTTGCCCGCCGACGCCAGCTCGGACAGCGCGTGGAGCACGCCGGCCTCGATGCGCCGGGGGGCGTCGCGCGCGATGCCGAGGTTCTGCGCGATGCGGTCGGCGGAGAGGAAGCCGATGCCCGCGATGTCGAGCGCGAGGCGGTAGGGGTCGGCGCGCACGATCGCGATCGCGCGGTCGCGGTACTGCTTGTAGATGCGCGAGGCGAAGGCCGACGAGACGCCCTGCGCCTGGAGGAACACCATCACGTCGCGCACGCCGCGCTGCTCGAGGAACGCGCGCTGGATGCGCGCGGTGCGCACCGGGCCGATGCCCTCGACCTCGGCGAGGCGCGCCGGGTCGCGCTCGATGACGTCGAGCGTGTCGAGCCCGAAGCGCGCCACCATCCGCTCGGCGAGCGCCTTGCCGACGCCGGGGACCATGCCCGAGCCGAGGTAGCGCTCGATGCCGAGCAGCGTGGCGGGCTTCTGCAGCGCGTACGACGTGGCGCGGAACTGCTCGCCGAACTTCTTGTCCGTCTGCCACGAGCCCGTCAGGCGCAGCGTCTCGCCCGGCTGCGCGCCGAGCACGGTGCCGACGACGCTGACCGGCTCGCGGCGCCCGGGCGAGGCGACCTTGAGCACGCAGAAGCCGGTCTCCTCGTTCGCGAACGTGACGCGCTCGACGGTGCCCTCGAGCACGTCCGAGGGGGGCGCGGGTCGGCGGTCGTCGTCGCTCACGTCGGGCGAGCTTACCCCAGCGCAGCGTGCGCCGATGCGCCCGCGCCCGGCGCGCGGCGCACCTCGAAGGGGGCGGGGTCGAACCGGCGCGTGCGCGCGCGGTACTCGAAGGTGAAGCCCGGCCAGAGCGTGGTGTTGCGCCCCGCCTC
>CAITLX010000881.1 GCA_903893335.1 uncultured delta proteobacterium
GAGGATGAGCGCGCACGCGACGCCGACGAGCGGCGCGAGCAGGCGGTCGCCGCGACCGAGGCCGCGCTCCCCGCGCGACGCGAGCCGCCCGAGCGACGCGGCGGTCACCGCGTACTGCACGAGCACCGACACGCTCGACAGCGCGAAGAGCCGCGCGAGCGAGCCCCACGCGAGCGACGCCGCGACGACGGCCGAGACCGCGCCCCAGGTGACGGCGACGGCCGCGAGCGGCACCGCATGCGCGCTCGCTCGCCCGAGCCACGCGCCCAGCGCTCCGGGGCGACCGAGCGCGGCGAGGTAGCGCGGGGTCATCGCGAGCATCCCCACGGTGATGCCGAGCGCCGAGAGGCTCGTGCCCGCCGCGACGACGCGGCCGAGCGTGCGCCCTCCGAGCGCGGCGGCTGCGTCCGCCAGCGGGGTCGCGCTCGAAGCGAGCGCGGGCAGCGCACGCACGCACAGCGCGTGCAGCGCGAGGTACAGGGTCGCGCCGATCGCGAGCGCCGCGAGCGTGGCGAGCGGCACCGCGCGCCCCGACGCGCGGACCTGCCCCGCCGGCACCGGCACGACCTCGAACCCCTGCAGCGCGAACAGCACGGTGAGCGACGCCGCGAGCGCGCCCCCCGAGGCGACGGGCGCGAGAGCAGGCGTCGCCGCGGGCAGCGAGCCCCAGCGCCACGCAGCGACCGCGAGCAGCAGCGCGAGCGGGGCGAGCTTCGCGAGGGTGACCGCCGACCAGACGCGCGCCGAGAGCCTGAGCCCGGTGGCCAGCAGGAGCGACAGCGCCGACACGAGGGCGAGCGCCAGCGCGATGCGTGCACCGGGGGTCGTCGCGCCGAGCCCCTCGGCCGTGGCCGAGACGAGGCCGACGACGACCGACGCGGTGCTGAAGAGGGACGACACCCAGGCGACCCACCCGACGCCGAACGCCGCCGCCGGACCGAACGCGGCGTGCGCCCAGACGTACGGGCCACCGTCCTCGTCGAAGCGCGAGCCGAGCCGCGCGTAACAGAGCGCGACCGGCACGCACGCGAGCGCCACGCCCGCGTAGACGAGCAACCCCGCGAACCCCGGCACGCGCGCGGCCACCGTGGCGGGGGCGAAGAAGATGCCCACGCCCACGACGCCGTTCACGCCGAGCGCCGTGAGCGCCGCCGCACCTACCGGCCGCGCGGTCGCGCCGGTCGCACCCTCGAGGCGATCAGGCGACAAGCTCGGCGTAGCGCCAGCGCAGGAGGGACGAGACGAGATCGCGCGCGCACGCGTCGCAGTAGCCGAAGCGCGCGCGAAGCTCGCCGTGCGCGCGCTCGGCCAGCGCCACGCGCTCGCGGTCGAGCGAGGCGCCCTGCCCCTCGGCGAGGTTGACCATGTCGAGCGCGAAGCGAGCCACCTGCCCGCGTCGCTCCTCGAATGCCGCCTCGCGCAGCCGCCGCATCTCGCGCGCGAACACCGTGGCGTGGACGATCTTCGCGCCCGGGTGGTCGATGGCCCACGCGGCGATGGCCGAGAGCAGCGCCTGGCGGTGCTCGGCCTCGCCGCCGCGCACGCCGAGCAGCGCCTCGACCTCCGCCATGATGCGCGGGTCGGGGTCGTCGTAGGCGCCCGTGTGGCGATTCTTCAGCTTCTCGCCCTTCACCCAGGCGCTGACGTGGGTCATGTACCGGTCGAACAGCTCCGCGGAGCGCTCCTCGGGCACGAGCCCGCTGGCCGCGCGCAGCTCCTCCTCGAAGGCGTCGAGCAGCCGCTCGCGCAGCAGGTCGCGGAACGCGCGGTGGTCGTGGTACCCGCCGGGGAGCGTCTCCTCCTCGAGCCACTCGTACTCGCCCGTGCGCGCGCACAGCTCGTCGAGCTGCTCGAGCACCGCGAGCGGCGACAGGCAGCTCCAGGCGCGGCTCTGCGCGGCGTCGAGCAGCACGCCGCGCATCTCGCGCGGGCTCGCCCCGATGCGCCCCTCGTAGAGGGGGTACGCGTCGCTCTCGGTCCACACGTCGCGGACCCCCGCGCGCAGCACCTTCTGCGCCTCGGGGTCGAGGCGATCGGGCACCGCTCCGGTCGCGAGCAGGTCCATCTTCTCGACCGCGGCGAGCGACGCGACGACGGCGCCGAGGGCAGGCGCGTAGCGCTCGGGGCTCGGCTTGCGCATGCGCGTGAGCACCGCGAACTGCGCGGCGAGCTCGGTGGCGTGCGGGGCCACGTGCCTCCCGACGTGCGGAGCCACCTGCGCGTCGTAGATGGCCTCCTCGTCGCACCAGCTGCGCAGGTAGGGCGCGCGCACCAGCTCGAGGCGACCGCGGAAGCTGGCGAACTCGGGGTGCTCGCGGAACGCCGCGAGGTGCACCTCGTTCGCGCTCGCGAGCATCACGCAGTTGAGCTGCAGCGTCTGCTGCGACAGCGCGACCTCGCCCGTCTCGACCGAGAGCTGAAGGTACTTGTAGGCGTCGAGCGGACGCTTGAGCAGGTCGCTGAACTCGAGCAGCCCGCCGGCTGCCTCGACGAGCTCGCCGTACGCGTCGAACAGCGTCGTCGCCTTGAGCGACGCGGGGAGCGCGGCGACCGAGCGGTCGGCGGTGACCTGGCGCTCGCCGGCGTCGACCGACATCTGCGGGCCGAGCGTGACGGCGCCGACGCGGTACCTGCGCGAGACGAAGTAGCGCTCGACCTGCACGTGGCGCAGCACCTCGTCGAGCGAGCCCCCGTAGCTCGAGAGCAGCGCCTCGTAGATCTGCTGGCTCTTGTGCGAGAGCCGACCGAAGGCGACCCACTCGGGGAGCCGCGCGCGCGCCTCGGCGCCGATGACCGCGTCGAGCCACACGGTGCGCTCGGCGGGGGGCAAGAGGAAGAGCGGGTGGTCACGCACCTCGAGGAAGAGCCGCGCGTCGACCGCGTCCTCGGGCAGGTGCGCGTAGCTCGCGCCCCCCTTGGCAGCGGGAGCGTCGCCGCCGCCGAAGCCGATGGCCCCGCGCAGCGCCCGCTGGTCGGGGAAGA
>CAITLX010000882.1 GCA_903893335.1 uncultured delta proteobacterium
ACGCAGCCCCGCCGAGGCCGAACGTCTCCAGCCCGCGTGCGGCGAGCACCCGAGCGACGTCTGCCGCGATGCGGTCTCCGGAGGCCTCGCCCGCTGCGATGAGGACGGAATCGGAGCTCTGCCGGGACGAGGACGGAGTCAGAGCCCCGCCGCCTCGACGGCTCCCGCGCCGACGGGCGGGTCGACGACGAGGTCGGCGAAGGTCTGCGCGTAGCGCGAGAGGCGCAGCGCTCCGAGGCCGGCGACGGCGTCGAACGGCGCGCCTCCCGGCCCAAACTCGCCCGACGCGAGATCTTGAAGGCAATGGCCGGGGAGCACGACCTGCTCATCGACGCCGCGCGCGGCTGCCTCCGTGCGTCGCCAGGCGGACAGCCGCGCCTCGCGCAGCCGTCGCGCGACCTGGCGCGCGCGGTCGTCGGCGGTGCGGACGACGCGCGGCAGCTCGATCGGGGGCTCGGTGACGCCCTGCTCGACGGCCTCGAGCCACTCGCGGGCTAGACGCCCCGCGCGGCCCGCGCTCGAACCGGCGACGCCCACGAGTGCGGCGCGCGACATCGGCTGCTTGCGCGAGAGGTCGAGCAGCAGCTCGTTGGACGCGACCTTGAATGGAGGCACGTCCCACGAGCGCGCCGCCGCCTCGCGCGCGAGCGCGACCTGGCGGAGCACCGCGCGCTCGGGCGGCGTGAGGCGGTCGCCCCCCTTCACGCGCTCGTAGGGCTCGCGATCGTCGCGCACGGGAGCCAGCGACGAGGCGAGCTTGTACGCCGTCTCGTCGGTCACCTCGGCGCCGATGTCGAGCGCCGCGACGTGCACCTCGAGCGCGTCGTCGAGCTGGAGCAGGTAGCGCACGTCGCCGGCGAGGTAGGTGAGCTCTGCCTCGCGCAGCGGGCGCCTCGCCCAGTCGTGCTGCTGCAGCGACTTCTCGAGCGTCACGCCGAGCTCCGACGCGGCGAGGGAGAGCAGGCCGGTGGACTTGCGGCCGAGCATGCGCGCGGCGACCGACGTGTCGCGCACGCATGCGAGCGTCACGCCCGAGTCGGCGAGCAGCCGCGCGTCGAACGCGCAGTCGTGGAGCACCTTCGTGGGGCCCTCGGCGCCGAGCAGCGGTTGCAAGCCGAGGGCGCTGGTCGCGAGCGTGTCGACGACGGCGATCGCCGTCTCGTCCCCCTCGCGCCACGCGAGCTGCACCGTGCAGAGCTTCGCGCGGTACGCGTAGAGCCCGTCGCCCTCGACATCCACGGCGACGCGCTCGGCGCCCCCCGCGCGCGCGACGACGCGCGCGAGGTGCTCCTCGTCGGTGACCAGCTCGGCGGTGGGCTCCGTCAACGCGGGCGCAGGTGGTAGACGTTGATGGCGCCGCTGTACACCTCGGCCGGACGCGTCGCGAAGACGCGCGGCTCGGTGTCCGTGTCGTCGATGCGACCGCGGAAGCGGATGGTGTAGCCGTGGCCGACCGCGGGGCCGTCGCCGTTCGCCGGGGCGTTGATCATGACGACCAGCGGCTCCTCGTGGTTGGTGTAGGTGCAGTTGGCGTTCGGCAGCGACGAGGTGTCGAAATAGACGTAGCGCAGGTCGCGCGCGCCGTTGCACGCCGAGAGGGGCTGCTGCGTCGCGTCGTCGACGAGGTCGACGAGCGCACCCTCGACGTCGTCGTCTGCGCAGTCGCGCACGGCCACCGCGACGATGCCGAGGTCTGCCGGGGGGGTCCAGAGCGGTATCTTCACCGCGCTGATGGCGAGGGTGTCGAACACGGACGGCGAGATGCCGTTGCCGGTGAACTTGTCGCCCGGCAGCGGCGAGTCGACGTCGAACTCGACGAGCGTCTTGGTCACGTCCTGCTTGGCGAGGGCGCGGTAGGCCATCGGCGTGCGCTCGCCGGGGACGGGGAAGCGAAACTGCCCGACCGTGGTGCCCGCGTCGGTGTCGCCGAGCGGGCCCGCGGTGGTCGCGGTGAAGCTCGCGCCCCCGCCGCCGAGGATGGCGTTGTTCGAGAAGACCTCGACCTGCACGCCGCCCATCGGGTCGTCGGAGCTGAAGCCGCGAAGCTCGAACATCGCCTCGCCGCCGGCTGCGCCGGCGTCCGGATCGCCCGCGTCGGCGCCAGCCTCGGCCCCTGCGTCGGCGCCCGCGCCCATGCAGGACCAGTCGGGCTTGACCGGCTTCTTCGTGCCGGAGCCGTCGTCCTTGTAGACGGCCATGACGGGGAGGGGCCCGGAGCAGTGCTCGATGACCGCGGTCGGGGGCGTTCCGCACCCCGCGTCCGAGCCCGCGCTGCCCGCGGACCCGCCGCTGCCAGCCGCGCCAGCGCTTCCGCCCGCTCCGGCGGGCTCGACCGAGTCGCTGCTGCTGCACGAAAACGCGACGGCTGCGGCCGAAGCCGCGATCACGACGGGAAACCAGCGGACGAAGCGATGCATGCGGAGCCCTCCTCGAATGTGAGGGCCTTGTATCATGGACGGCGTCGGGGTCGCGCCCGGATGAGCGCCGTCGGGCTTGCCGTGGCCGTCGCTAGCCGAGCGACCCGATTTTTCAGACCCTCAGCCTGCTCGCGAGCCGGCTCTCGAGGAACGTCAGCTTGCGCGCGACCGGCCCTGGCGACGGCGGCGCACCGCGAGCGCGAGGCCCGACAGCAACGACACGCCGACCCAACCCGTCGCGGGGAGCGGACCGCTGCGAAGCGCGCACGACCCCTTGCCAGTCGGCGGCACCGCGCACTCGGACGAGAACCCATGGCGAGGCGTCGCGTCGCTGCAATCGCCCGGTTCGGCTCGCGGCGGGTACGCGGCGCAGGCTCCCGCGACGTCGTCCGCGGCGAGGCTGCGGAGGCTGGTCGACCCGGCCAGGTAGCGCGGGAACATCGTGGCCGTCGCGTCGGGCGAGTGCGCGAGACCGAGGAAATGGCCCGCCTCGTGCGTCAAGATCGCCTGCAAGTCGTACCCGACCGGCATGCCGGTGGTGATGTTGGCCGTGCCGTTGACCTCGATGTCCGCGTCGTAGATCTCGGCGGTGTCGACGTTGAACGTCACCGTGGTGAGGGCGAGGGCGTTGGCCTCGCCGGCGTAGGGCCAGGTCTCGTCGCGGAACACGATGACGTTCGCGTTGCCTTGCCCCGCGTTGTACTCGTGCTGCGCGCAGGTGATCGGGCCGTAGTCCTGGAACTTGAGCCCGAGCGTCCCGGTCGTGCAGGCCGCGGCCTCCCAGGCTCCGAAGGCGGCTCGCGCGGCGGTGTCGGCGGCGCCCCACGGCACATGGGACGAGGCGTCCTGATGGACGTCGAAGCTCACGCAGGTGCTCGGCCACGAGAGCGCGAGCGCGTGCGGCCCGACCTCGGTGCACCCGTCGGCCGCGACGGTGCAGTTCTCCGTGCAGGTCGTCGTGCGGCAGAACGCGCCCGCGGGGGTGGCGAGCGCGAGGGAGGTGGCCGCCGCTGCGATCGCGAGGGCGAGGTGATCAGTGCGCATGGGCCGCCCTCTCGCGAGCGATGAGGCTGGCCGCCTCGTCGAGGGTCTTGCCGCTCAGGGCGGCGTGGATGGCGGGGAGGACCGGCCCGCCGTTGGGGGGCAGCAGGACGCCTGGGGCGGCGGGGGGCAGCAGGTGTCGGGCACCCGCGACGTCGACGACGCGAAGCTCGCCCTGGGCGCGCCCGATGACGACGTGGGTGCCGTCGGTGCGCGAGCGCAGGAAGAGCAGCACCGACTCGCCCTGCACGAACGTGGCTTCGCCGTCGACGTGCTGCCCGATGGAGTCGACCCGCCCGCCGAGCGTGCGAACCCAGACCTCCGCGCTCGGGGCGCCGTCGAGGCTGCGCTCGACCCGCAGGCGCGTGTAGGTCGCGATGCGCAGCGAGCGGGCGCCGTCCTCACGCTCCCACACGCTGCGCGTGTCGAGCGGGGTCGCGACGACGACCCGGTCGGCGCGCGCGAGCACGTCGGCGAGGGTCATCTCGACCGCGACGGACGCCGCGGCTTCGCGCACGCCGAGGTGCGTCGTCGTGGGCACCGCGACGAAGAGCGCCGCGGCGAGGGGGAGGAGCGTGGCTACGCGCATGGCGCGGGAGCGTACCACACCCTCGCGCGCCTGCCGCGCGTCCGACGCGTGCGCGACGCGCGCTTCCGTCCTACGATGGCGGACTCTTGGTGATGACGTCGGACAAGCCCCCCGCGGCGCTGCTCGAGAAGGTGGCGCCGACCCTCCTGCCCGAGGTCAAGGTGTACCTCGAGCGTCACCGCGCGGAGCTCGCGCGCATGCTCGCCGCGCCCGGCCAGGGCGGCGTGCTGCTCGCGCGGCGCAACGCGAAGATCATGGACGGCCTGCTGACCGCGCTCTTCCCGGCCGCCTACGCCGCGATGCGCAGCAAGAAGCGCTGGTCGCCCGTGCTGCTCGGCGCGGTCGGTGGCTACGGCCGCTGCGTCGTCGGCCTCAAGAGCGACCTCGACGTGCGCATCGTGACCGTCGGCGACCCCGCCCGGGCGCAGCCCATCGCCGAGGCGCTGCTCTACCCGCTGTGGGATGCGGGCGTCGCCATCGGGCACCAGGTCATCACCGTCGACGACACGATCGAGCTCGCGCGCACCGACCTGCCCACGGCCACGTCGCTGCTCGACTTCCGCCCGCTCACCGGCGACGAGCAGGCCGCCGAGGCGCTGCGCGACCGCGCGCGCGCCGGCCTCTTCAGCGACGCGCAGCTCGGCTCGTTCATCCAGCGCCTCGAGGCCGAGGTTGCCGACCGGCACCCGCGGTTCGGCGGGTCGGTCTACCTCCTCGAGCCCGAGGTCAAGAGCGGCCCCGGAGGCCTGCGCGATCTCGACATCGCGTTCTGGGCGGCGCGCGCGCGCTGGCAGGTCGCGGAGATCGACGACCTGGTGCGCCTCGGCGTGCTCGTCTCGCGCGAGGCCGAGGAGATCACCGCCGCGCGCGAGTTCGTCTGGACGCTGCGCAACCACCTGCACGCGCACGCCGGGCGCCGGAGCGACCGCCTCGCGTACGACGAGCAGTCGTCGATCGCGCGCAGCATGGGCTACACGCCCGCCGACGCGTCGCCGGAGGCCGACGGGCCCTACGTCGAACGGTTCATGTCCGACTACTACCGCCACGCGCGCGCCATCACGCGTGCGCGCGAGCGCATCCTCGCCCGCGCGATGCCGCGCATCGGGCGCCGCAAGCCGCACGAGCAGGACCTCGGCGCGGGCCTGCGCAGCTTCGACGGGCAGGTCACCTTCGCCGACGCGGCGCACGTCGCGAGCGAGCCGGCCATCGCGCTGCGCCTCTACGCCACCGCCGTCGCGCGCGATCTCCCCGTGCTGCCTTTCGCGCGCGAGGCGGTCGCGCGCGCCGTCGGCGATCCGGGGTTCTGCGCGGCGCTGCGCGCGAGCGCCGAGGCCGCGTCGCACTTCCTCGAGCTCGCGTGCACCGCGCGCCTCACGCGCTTCCGCGGGGGCTCGGTGCTCGCCGAGCTCCACGACGTCGGCCTGCTCACGGCGATGATCCCGGAGTTTTCCCCGGTGGTCGGGCGCGTGCACCACGACACGTACCATGTGTACACGGTCGACGTTCACTCGGTCGCCGCGGTCGATCGCCTGCGCGCGCTCGCGCGCGGCGACCTCGCCGACGAGTACACGCTCGCGTGCAGGCTCGCCGGCGACGCGGGGCGCCCGCGGGTCGCGTACCTCGCGACGCTGCTGCACGACGTGGGCAAGGCCATCGGCGGCAAGGATCACGCGGCGCGCGGCGCCGAGATGGCGGGCGACATCCTCGCGCGCTTGGGCGTGTCGGGCGAGGACGCCGACGAGTGCTGCCACCTCATCCGGCAGCACCTGCTCATGTACCACGTGGCCACGCGGCGCGATCTGGACGACCCGGTGACGGTCTCGGCCTTCGCCACGGAGGTGCACGGTCGGGAAGGGTTGCGCGATCTCTACTTGCTCACCGTCGCCGACCTCTCCACGACGAGCCCCACCTCGATGACGAGCTGGAAGGCGCGCATGCTCGACGAGCTCTACCTCGCGACCGACGCGCGGCTGAGCGGCGAGGGGGCGAGCCGCGAGGAGCGCGCCGAGAAGGTGCGAGCCGCCGCGCGCGAGCGGTGGGCCGGTACGCCGGCGGGCGCCGAGGTCGACGCCTTCGTCGCGTCGATGCCCGAGCGCTACCTGCTCGCCAACGGTCCCGACGTCATCGAGGCGCACGCCGAGGTGGCCCGCCGGGCCGAGGTCGATGGCTTCGCCGTCGCCGTGGTGCCCTCGCGCCACCCCGAGGCCGCCGAGATCTGCGTGGCGGCGCGCGACCGCGCGGGCTTGCTCGCGGCCATCACGGCGGCCATCGCGGCCAGTCGCCTCGAGGTGCACAAGGCGCAGATCTTCTCGCGCACGCTGCCCGACGGTCACGGCCAGGCGGTCGACCTCTTCTGGGTGCGCGATCGGGTCGAGGGCGTCGACGCCGTCGCGCGCGCGTTGCCCCGCCTCGTGCGCGATCTCGGCGCCGCGCTGCGCGGCGAGGTCGAGCCGCGCGACCTCGCGACCGACCGCGGCAGCTCGCCGTGGCGCGAGCGCCCGTCGCCGCCCGTCGTCACCGAGGTGCGGGTGGACGACCGCTCGCAGCAGCACACCGTCCTCGAGGTGCTCACGCGCGATCGCACGGGCGTGCTGTTCACGCTCGCCGACACGCTCCACGACCTCGGCCTCTCGATCGCGACCGCGAAGATCAACACCGAGGGCACGCGCGTCGCCGACGTGTTCTACGTCAGCGAGCGAGACGGCTCGAAGCTCGCCCCCGGCGCGCGCACCGACGAGGTTCGCGCCAAGCTCATCGAGGCCATCGCCGTCCTGGCGAAGAGAGGGTAGGACACTCGAATGCGTCGTTCGCTCGCCGTCGTGGGGTTGTGCGTGGTGGCGGCGTGCGGCGGAGGGGCGACGGCGCCCGTCGTCGCTCCCGCGTCGAGCTTGGCTTCGGCGCCCGCGGCGCGACCTGCCCCGGCTCCGAGCAGCGCCGCCGCGCGCGGCCCGGTCGCGCTCGCGAAGGACGCCATCGCCGCGAGCGACTGGCCCCGAGCGCGCGCCGCGCTCGAGCCGCACGCTTCGGCCCACCCCGACGACGCGCAGGCCGCCTACTACCTCGGCGTCGCGCTCGAGCACCTGGGCGAGCCGGCGCTCGCCGAGGCGCGCTACCGCGCCGCGCTGCACGCGTCGCCCGACCTCGTCGAGGCCGCGGTCAACCTCGGCGCGCTCGCGCTCGACGCCGATCGCGCCGACGACGCGCTGGCGGTCACGCGCGCGGCGCTCGCGCGCCGCGGCGACGACCCCGCGCTGCTGACCAACCTCGCGCTCGGCCTGCGCCGCAAGGGGGACGCCGCGGGCGCCGCCGACGCTTATGCCCGCGCCGTGGCGAAGCAGCCGAGATCG
>CAITLX010000883.1 GCA_903893335.1 uncultured delta proteobacterium
TGCCCGTACTGCGGCCGCGTCGAGGCGACGCTGAAGCGCGTGCTCGACACCTACGGCGACCGCGTGAAGCTCGTCTGGCGCCACAAGCCGCTGCCGATGCACCCCGACGCGCAGCTTGCCGCCGAGGCGTCGGCCGAGGCCTTCCGGCAGAAGGGCAACGCGGGTTTCTGGAGGCTGCACGCGCTGCTGCTCGAGCATCAGGCGGCGCCCGGTGGGCTGGCGCGCCCGGCGCTGGAGCGCTACGCAGGAGATGCGGGGCTCGACCTGCCCAAGCTCCGCGACGCGCTCGACCAGGGGAGGCACAAGGCTGCGATCGCGGCCGACGCGAAGGCGAGCGACGACGCCGGCATTTCAGGCACGCCGGCGTTCGTCATCAATGGCTACTACCTGAGCGGCGCGCAGCCCTACGCGAGGTTCAAGAGGCTGATCGACCGCGCGCTGAGGGAAGCGGGCGGGAGGTAGAGGGGGCGGGCGCGCTCGGTCGGCGTCGCCGACGTCGTTGACCCGCGCGCGCGACGCGTGGTCCCATCGCGCGCGTCGCACACACTGCCGGGAGAACACCGCTCATGCACCTCGCTTCGATCCGTTCGCTCGCCTTCGCGTTCGTGACCCTCGCCGTCGCTTGCTCGAGCAGCAAGACGACGTCCCAGCCTGCCGGGGGCGCGGGCACGCACGTCGTCGCCGCGCAGGGCGGCACGGTCGCTGCTCCGGGAGGGGGCGCCACGCTGACGATCCCCGCGGGCGCGCTCGGAGCCGACACCGACATCACCCTCTCGGTGCTCCCCGCCGCGAATGGCTCGCTGTCGCCCATCTACGATTTCGGGCCGGACGGCACGACCTTCGCCACCCCTGCGACACTCGTGATCGACGCCGACCCGAGCCTCGCGGCCGCCGGCAGCGCGCTGGTCATGGTCATGCTCTCGGGCAGCAGCACGGTCGTGGAACTTGCCGGCTCGACCTTCCAGGGCCTCACCGTCACGGCCCCGGTGCCGCACTTCACCGGCTTCACCGTGATGCAGTCGGGCATCGCCGGCGACGGCGGCGCGGACCCGGACGCAGCGGTCGACGCCGATGCGGGGGTAGACACCGACGCGACGGTCGACAACGACGCGGGAGCGGACCCCGACGCGGCGGACGCCAACGACACCTCGTGCCACGCGTGTTTCGCGCTCGCGTGCCCGGTTGAAGTCGCGGCGTGCGAGGGCGTCACCAAGTGCGCCGACTCGATCGGCATGTTCGAAAGCTGCGTCGGCGCGACCCATGACGTCAACGGCGTGCAGGCCTGCGAAGCGGACTTCGCCGTGCCCGTCTGTCAGGGCGTGACCAATTGTACCGGGCGGGTCCTCGCCGACTGCCTGCTCGCCTCGACGGAGGCTTGCCTCCTCACCTGCACGGCCCCGTGAGGGCGGCGCGCAGGTCGGGCCGCGCCCCGTGCTCGGGGGCGGCGGCGACGTCGTAGAGACGGCGGGGGGGCGGCCGCTCGCTGACGACGGCGCGGCGCTTCGCCTTGCGTATTCCATCGAAGCCGCGGTCTGCCGTCCATCGCGAAAACGGACAAGCGCGCAGCGAGGTGGGACCGATCCGCAGCCATCGGGCGGTTCGTCGAACCTGGAGGCTCGGAAAACGTGTATCCGTCGAAGGGCGGAGCAAGTCGGTGCCCTCCGCCCAAGAGGGTTGGATGAATCGTGTCAGGCTGCCCGCGCTGGGCTCGCTGCTGGTTTCGCTGCTCCTGCTCGTAGGTTGCAGCGACCGCTCCGTGGGCGGAGGCTCGCTGTTCGAGGCGCTCGATGGGGCGCTGGCGGCAGCCGACGCCTCCACGGGCGCCTCCGCCGCACCGTCGCAAGACGAAGCCGGCGCGAAGGCGAGCGTCATGGCCGCCTATACGGCCGCGCGCCAGGCCGAGGGCAAGGACGACGCTCGCTACCACCTGACGCGGGACGGCGCGGTGGTGCGCGGGCACAACGTCGCGCAGGGGCTCACGCAGTCCGTGGATGGGCTCGGCTTCGAGGTGGGGCACCCGCAGGACGGCTGGCGCGCGCGCTTCGAGACGCACGCGGTTCGCTGCGGCGCCGCGCGGGTCGAGGTCACGGCGAGCGCGCTTCGCCCGACCTTCGCAGAGCCCCACCGCGCCGCCATCGCGCGGATGGCGGGCGCGCCGTTCGAGGAGTGGACGGTCAACGGCCCGCTCGGCGTCGAGCAGGGCTTCACGCTGCCGCTCGACCCGTGCGCGGGGCAGGCGAGCGCGCTCACGCTCGAGGTGAACGTCGAGGGGCTCACGCCGTCGCTCGCGGGCGACGCCGTCTCGCTGCGTGACGAGCTGGGCGTCGCGCGCGCGCGCTACGCGGGCCTATGGGCACGCGACGCGAGCGGCGCGCCCCTCGCGGCCACGCTGGCCGTCGACGGGGGGCATATCGAGATCCGCGTCGAGACCGACGGCGCCCGGTGGCCGGTCACGGTGGACCCGGTGGTGGCGACGCAGGTGGCGGAGGTCACGGACGACGATGGGGCCGCGGACGACCGATTCGGCTCTGCCGTCGCCCTCTCCGGCACCACGGCCCTCGTGGGCGCCCCGTTCAAGCGCGCGGCGATTACAGAATACCAAGGTGCAGTCTACGTCTTCAGTCAAAACGGGACGAAGTGGGCGATGCAGGCGAAGCTCCTCGGGAGCGACACCGCTGCACGAGACCAGTTTGGCCAGGCGATAGCACTCTCCGGTACGACGGCGGTCATAGGCGCCCCGATGAAGAACGTCGGCTCCCTTACGAACCAAGGCGCCGCATACGTGTTCACGCAAGCGGGCACCAGTTGGACGCAGCAGGCCGTGCTCCTGCCGGCCGACGGCGCCGCGCGCGACCACTTCGGCGCAGCGGTCGGCGTCTCCGGCACGACCGCATTCATTGGCGCACCGAACAAGACCGTCGGCACCAACAGCCCGCAGGGTGTCGTCTACACTTACAGCCAAAGCGGCTCGAGCTGGCTGCCGCAGCAGGAGATTACGGGTCCTGGTGGGGCAGTGGACGATTCCTTCGGTTGGTCAGTCTCCGTGTCGGGCTCGCTCGCGGTCATCGGCGCACCGTTCAAGAAGATCGGGACCAACATCAGCCAGGGCGCGGCCTACGTCTACCAATTCGGTAGTACTTGGACATTGCTCTCCACGCTTGCTCCCGCGACTGGGGATGGCGTGGCAGGCGACTACTTCGGAAAATCCGTGGCGGTCGCTGGCCAAATGGTCTTGGTTGGCGCGCCCGGCAAGACGGTCGGCACCAACGTCAGCCAGGGAGTGGTTTACGCGTTCGCCCCCTTGTTTGGCAGTTACACGCTCGCCAACCGGATCACGGCGGCGAACGGCGGCGTCGCGGACGGCGCCGCAGGCGACAGCTTCGGAAGCTCCGTCGCAGTCGCTGGCAACTACGCGGTGATCGGTGCGCCGGGCAAGGCCGTGTCCGGCAGCGGTCAGGGCGCGGTCTACTTCGCGACATGGAGCGGGCTTGCCTGGGGTGGTTTGCAGCGCAGCGTGGCCAACGACGCAGTCGCGTCCGACGCCTTCGGCGCCTCCGTGGCGTTGTCTGGAACGACGGCGCTCGTCGGCGCGAACGGCAAGATGGTGGGGGCGAACGCAACGCAGGGGGCGGCGTATACGTTCGTTCTCAGCGCAGGCACCTGGAGTCAGCAAGCGGAGGTGACAGCGAGCGATGGCGCTGCGAGCGACGGATTCGGCAATTCGGTGGCCGTCTCCGGCGCCGTGGCAGTAGTTGGCACTTCATCGAAGACCGTTGGCCCGAACTCAGGGCAGGGCGCCGCGTACGTATTCGTGCAGACGCCCATCCGTTGGGCGCTACAGCAGAAGCTCACGGCGCTCGACGGAGCGGCCGGTGACAACTTCGGAACCTCGGTCGCGCTCTCCGGCACGACGGCGCTCGTGGGCGCGCCAAACAAGACGATATCGAAGGCGGGGCAGGGAGCCGCCTACGTCTTCGTGCAGAGTGGCGTGTCTTGGTCTGCGCAGGCGACGTTGGTTGTCTCCTCCCCTGCGGCTTCCGAGGCGTTCGGTCGGTCCGTAGCGCTGTCGGGAACTACGGCGCTCGTGGGCGTTCCGGGCGACACGCTCGGACGTGGCGCGGCGTACGTGTTCGTGCAGAACGGTGTGGTGTGGGAGCCCCAAGCGCTGCTCACAGCTGCGGATCGGGTCTCGCCCGATGGCTTCGGCGCGAAGGTGGCCTTGTCCGGCACCACTGCGCTCGTGGGTGTGCCCAACAAGGCCGTGAACTCGAACGCGTCTCAAGGCGCAGCGTACGTGTTCTCAGGAGCGTCCGGGTGGGCGTCGGCGCAATCGACTCAGCAGAAGTTGGTCGCAAGCGACGGGGCGGCGGGCGACAGCTTTGGTTTATCGGTGGCGGTTTCCGACGGGTCGGCATTCGTCGGCGCACCAGGGAAGGCGATCGGCTCGAATGGCGGGCAGGGCGCCGCCTATCCCTTCGCCCGCGGCACCGCGGGCTGGACGCAACTCCCTCGGCTCACCGTGAACGACGGGGCCGTGGGGGACTCGTTCGGCATTGCAGTTGCCCTATCGGGCTCGACAGCGGTGGTCGGTGCGTCGTCGAGGGCGGTGGGCGGCCGGACGGGACAGGGAGCCGCGTACGTATTCGTCGTGAGTGGGACGAGTTGGACTCGGCAGGCTGACGCGCTGCCGGTAGACGGCGCGGCGGGCGACCGTTTTGGCGGCGCAGTGGCGGTGTCCGGCACGATTGCTGTGGTCGGGGCGTACAGCAAGCTCGTCGGTGGGAACAGCTCCCAGGGCGCCGCGTATGTATTCGCGTTAACCGGAGTCGCCGGAACTGGGTGCAGCGGGGTTGTCGAGTGCGCGACATCCTATTCTTGCGTGGATGGAGTGTGTTGTACGTCCGCCTGCGGTCCATGCGGGGTGTGCGCTACGTCCGTCGGCGCGGTTGCGGACGGTACGTGCACTCCGCGGCCCGCACACACGGTGGCTTCGCCGGGATGCCCAAGCAACATCGTGTGTGACGGAGCGAATCCACTCTGCCCCGCGCAGTGTACGTCGGACAGCCTGTGTCCAAGTGGGACGTACTGCACAGTCGCCGGGACCTGCGTCGCTCAGCGTTTGGGCGGGCAGGCATGCGATCTCGTGGCCGACTGCGCCCAGCAGGGCGCGTGCCGCGAGTGCGCCTCGGGCAACTGCGTGGACGGCGTGTGCTGCGACACGGCGTGCGGCGGCGCCTGCGACGCCTGCAACGTCTCCGGCCAATCAGGCGCGTGTACGTCCGTGCCTGCTTCGTCGGCCACCGCCTGCGGCACCGGCTTCGTCTGCAACGGCGCCGTGCCGGTTTGCCCGGCCGCGTGCGCGGCCGACTCCGGTTGCCAGGCGGGGTGGTTCTGCGACTTCGTGGCGAGCCCGCACGTGTGCGTGGCGCGGACGACGAATGGCGCTGCGTGCAGCCGGGCGAGCCAGTGCTCGAGCGGATTCTGCGTGCAGGGCGTGTGCTGCGGCACCGCGTGCACGGGCCTCTGCCAGGCCTGTTCGGCGGCGGCGAAGACAGGCGGCGCCGACGGCGAGTGTGGCAATGCCCGGTCGGGTATCGATCCGGGCGACCAGTGCGCCGTCGAGGGGCAGAGCACCTGCGGCCAGAACGGCTCGTGCAATGGCTCCGGCGCCTGCGACACCTGGGCGAGCACGGCGGCAAGCTGCGGCAACAGCGTGTGCAGCCCCGACCGGTTGCAGTCGCTCGCGCAGACGTGCACCTCGGCGCGCACCTGCGGCACGCCGGGCGGCACGACGTGCAGCAAGTACCTGTGCGTGCCCGTCAGCGGGCAGTGCGGCACCTCGTGCTCGACCGACGGCGACTGCGTCGGGGGTTATTACTGCACCGGCGGGCAGTGCGTGGGCAAGCTCTCGGCCGGGGCGGTGTGCAGCGCTGCGACGCAGTGCGCGAGCGGCTTCTGCGCCGACGGGTACTGCTGCAACGCCGCGTGCGGCGGCGCGTGCGACGCCTGCGACGCAGCGCTCAAGCAGTCGGGCACCGCGAGCGGCACCTGCGGCCCGACGCGGGCGGCCACGGCGGGGAGCCCGGTCTGCTCGGGCAACGTGCTCTGCAACGGCGTGAGCACCGCCTGCCTCGCCTCGTGCGGCTCCGACAGCGACTGCGCCAGCAGCAGCTATTGCACCGGCAGCGGCGGCGGCTGCGCGACGAAGAAGGCCCAGGGGGCTGCTTGCGCGAGCGACAACCAGTGCACGAGCGCGCACTGCACCGACGGCGTGTGCTGCGACACGACGTGCGGGGCAGCGTGCGAGGCGTGCACCGCGGCGCTCAAGCAGTCGAGCACGCTCGACGGCACCTGCGGCGCGGCCAAGGCGGGGACGGCCGGCGCGCCGACGGCGTGCGCGGGCGGGGCCCTGTGCGACGGCGCGAGCGCGAGCTGTCCCGGCGGGTGTACGGCGGACGCGAGCTGCCCCACCGGGACCTTCTGCGCGTCGAGCGGCGCCTGCCTGACGAAGAA